>JBOHTX010000377.1:0-1510 GCA_050733855.1 Vulcanimicrobiaceae bacterium | reverse complement strand
ACCAAAAGCAGCGCGGCCAGAACGTGTCGCATCGATACCTTCTTACTGGCAGCGAGCGTTCTCGGATGCCGAGCGCCTGCCTCCCACGGCGCGTTCCCAGAATTGCCAGCGCATTCTCAGAATCGCCGGCGCGCTCTCAGAATCCCAAGGGCAGCTGCGGTTCGTCCGGGTCGCGATCCGAATCGCTACGCGCGTTGCGGGGTGGCGCGGGGACGGCGCGTTCGAGTCCGGGGCGTTCGGCGAGGGCCGATGCGAGTTCTTTGGCGCGCGCGATCACGTCGTTTGGGAGCCCGGCCATCTTGGCAACCTCGACCCCGAACGAGCGCGAGGTGCTGCCGGCGAGCACGCGATGCGAGAAGACCGGGGCGCCGCTGCGCGCCAGATTCTCGACGGCGGTGACGTGAAAGTTGGCGACGCTCGGGTGAGCGTCGACCAGCGCGACCAATTCGTGGAAGTGGGTCGCGAACAGCACCATCGGGAGCCGCTCGCTCAAGCGCAGCAGATGCTCGCAGATCGCCTGCGCGATCGCGAGACCGTCGACCGTGCCGGTTCCGCGGCCCAGTTCGTCGACGAGCACCAGGCTGCGCCGCGTCGTGCGCCGCAAGACCTGCGCCGCTTCCGACATCTCGACGAAAAACGTGCTTTGCCCCGAAGCGAGGTCGTCGCCGGCGCCGATCCGCGTGAAGATGCGCTCGACGATTCCCAAGCGCATGGCGCGTGCGGGAACGTAGGAGCCGATCTGCGCCAGGATCACGAGCAGCGCCGCCTGTCGCAAGAAGGTGGACTTGCCGCCCATGTTCGGCCCGGTCAAGACGATGAAACGGCCGCACTCGAGACCCAGGTGCAGATCGTTCGGTACGAAGCCGTCGCCCCCGAGCGCTTCGATCACGGGATGACGTCCGTCCGCAATCTCGAGCACGCTCTCCTCGGCGAACTCCGGTCGTGCGTAGCCCCGTTCGCCCGCGACCTGCGCGAGCGCCGCGCTCACGTCGATCTCGGCGAGCGCATCGGCGGCCGCTGCCAGCGCCGTTGCCACAGCCGCGACGCGCTCGACCAAATTCGCGTAGAGCGCAGTTTCGAGGCGCTGCGCTTGCGTCTCGGCACCGGCGATTGCGAGTTCGAGTTCGCGCAGTTCCGGGGTGATGAAGCGCTCGGCGGCGGCCAGCGTCTGTCGCCGCACGTACTCCGGCGGGACGAGCGCGAGCTGGCCTTTCGAGACCTCGAACGCGTACCCGAACGGGTTGGCGTACTTGACTTTGAGGTTCTTGATCCCGGTCCGCGTCCGTTCGCGGGCCTCCAGCGACGCGATCCGCTCGCGTGCCGAGCTGCGCAGGGCGACGCATTCCGCGAGCTCGCTCGAGGCCTCCGGGCGGATCGCGCCGCCGTCGGCAAGACTCGCCGGCAGCTCGTCGGCGAGCGTGGTCGCAAGGTCGTCCGCGAGCGCATCGAAGGCCGCAAGCGCGGCGCCGGACGACGCGAAGGCCGGCGGCAGCGAGCCGCGCAGCGGTTC
>JBOHTX010000376.1:0-1530 GCA_050733855.1 Vulcanimicrobiaceae bacterium | reverse complement strand
CTCGTGAGCAGCGCGCTGCCGAGCGCCGGCACCGTCGCGCTCTACGTCGACCTCTTGCGCGAGCACGCGCGGGCCGCCGCGACCGCGATCGCGCGCACGATCCGCGACGGCGGCTTCGCGATCGCGCTCGGCGACGAACAGCAACGCGAGCTCGCTCTGGCGACGCCGGGCGCCGCGCTCGCCGATGCGCTCGTCATGGTCACGATCGGCGGCGACGGCACGCTCTTGCGGGCCGCGCAACTCGCGGCGCCGCTTGGGATCCCGCTGCTCGGCATCAACACGGGGCGGCTCGGCTTTCTCACCGAGATGGAGGCCGACGATCCCGAACTCGCGCGTCTGCCGCAGATCTTGCGCGCGGGCCTGGCGATCGACGAACGGACGGCGCTCCTCGCGGATGCGCACGGGCGCGAGCACGTCGCGCTCAACGATATCGTGGTTCGGCGGACGAGCCCGCATATGACGCCCTTCGGGCTCTACGTCGACGGCCGCGAGGCAGCCCGGGTCCCGGCCGACGGCATCGTGGTCGCGACCCCGACCGGCTCAACCGCCTACGCGCTCTCGGCCGGCGGCCCGATCGTCGCACCGACCGTCGACGCGTTCGCGATCACGGCGCTCTTGCCGCACACGCTCTTCTCGCGGCCGCTCGTCGTGCCGACCAGCTCGACGATCGAGCTGACCTACGAAGGCGAGACGCTGGGCGTGACGCTCGAAGCCGACGGTGGGAGCGTCGACGAACTCCACCCGGGTGAACGCGTGCGCGTCCGGCGCTACCCGAAGCCGGTCCGCTTCGCGCGGCGTGCGCCGCTCGATTTCTTCGGCTTGCTCGAAGGGAAGCTGCGCTGGAACGCACCGGTCAAGGACCGTTCGGAATGAGGAGCGGGGCGACGAACCGCACGCCCCCGTGCGGCCTTGAAAACCCGCGCCTCTTGTGTCTGCAGATCGAGGACTTCGGTCTGATCGCGCGCAGCGAGATCGATTTCGACGGCGGCCTGACCGTCTTCAGCGGCGAGACGGGCTCCGGCAAAACGATGTTGATCGGTGCGCTGGAATTTGCGCTCGGCGAACGCACCTCGGCGGAACTCGTGCGAACCGGCGCGCAACGCGCGCGCGTCGCGCTCGAGATCGCCGCCGACCAGGCGCTGCGGGCGAAGCTCGCCGTCGACGGCTTCGAGCTCGAAGCGGGGGAGCCCGTCGTCGTCGAGCGCGAATTGCAGTCGAGCGGACTCGCTCGCGCGCGGCTCTGCGGACGGGCCGCGACGGCGGCGCAATTGCGCGGCTTCGGTGAGGCGCTGGTCGAGCGCGTCGGCCAGCACGAACACCAGCGGCTGCTCTCGCCGAGCTACCAACTCGTGCTGCTCGACGCCTACGCCGGCGCGGAGGCACAGCGCGCGCGTACTGCGGTCACCGCCCACTACGCCAATGCGAAACGCCTCGAGCGCGAACGCGCGGCCCACGAAGGCGGTCGCGCGCAGCGAGGCGCGGCGCTCGCCGCCGCGCGCGAGACGCTCGCCGACGTCGACGGGGTTGCGC
>JBOHTX010000375.1:0-1533 GCA_050733855.1 Vulcanimicrobiaceae bacterium | reverse complement strand
GCAGCAGTTTGCACGGCAGCGAAACGATCGGCGGGCTCAGCATGAACATCCCGAGCCCCATCAGGATCGCGGCGACGGCGAGATCGATCGCGACGAAGGGCAGGTAGAGCGCGAAGCCGATCGCAAAAGCGTCGCGCAGTTCGCCGACCACGAAGGCCGGGATCATCACCTCGGGCGGGGCAGAACTCGGCGCCGCGAGCCGCTCGCCGCCCAGGCGCGCGAACAGGGCCAGATCCTGAGGGTGCGTTTGGCGCAGCATGAAGTCGCGTAGCGGAATCCAGGCTCTCTGCGCCACCTGCGAAGCCGCCAGCCGTCCGCGCGCGTACGGCTGCAGCGCATCGTGCGAGATGCGCTCGAAGGTCGGCGTCATCACGGCGAACGTCAGCACCAGCGCAAGCCCGGTGATCACGGCGTTGGGCGGCAGCGAACTGGCACCGATCGCCGAGCGCACGAGCGACAGCACGACCACGATCCGCACGAACGAGGTCGTCATCACGAGTACGAAGGGCGCGACCGCGAGCAGCGTCAGCAGCGCCAGCGCCTCGAGCGGAAGGGTCGCGTGGTCGCGAGCGGCGAGCGAGAGCGGGTCCATCAGCTCCGCGCAGCTTTGCGCGCGACGACCTCGGTGATCCGCACGCCGAAGCGCTCGTCGACCGCGACCACCTCGCCACGCGCGACCAGGCGGCCGTTGACCAGCAGATCGATCGGGTCGCCCGCAACCCGATCGAGCGCGACCACCGAGCCTTTTCCGAGCGCGCTCACCTCGGAGACGCGCAACTTGCAACGTCCCAGTTCGGCCGAGAGCGCCAAGCTCACGTTCATCAGCAGGTCGAGATTGCGCTCGTCGCTCATGCGGCGTCCTCGGCGCCGAGCGCGAACGCGCGGCGCCCGGCCCGTTCGCCGCAGCGCCCGTGCGCGAAGGCGACCTCGCCAAAGCGCAGCAGCCCGAGCGATTCGAGCGGGCTTTCGAGTGCGACCACGGTTCCCGGCCGCAGCCGCGTAAAGGCCGTGACGCCGAGGACTCCGGCCGCGACCTCGACCGCGCCTTCGAGTTCGATCTCGCCGAGCGCCTCGATCCCGAGCGGGTCGACGATCTCTTCGGGCGGGTCGCGGCTCAGTCCGAAGCCGAGCGCGATGCGCGGCACGCTCGCGCTACGCACTTCGAAGTAGGTCTGCAGGTCGAGTGCCGTGCGAACGGCGTTCTCCAGCGAGATCGGACCGAGCGTCCCGCAGAGCGAGCCGCAGAGCGGCACGAGCCCGGTGAGAATCCGTTCGAGGGTCGCGCGCTCGATCTCCGAGAGCGGCCGTTCGAGCGCAGCGCTTTCGCCGAAGGCCAGAGCGACGAGCGCGCGCGCATCGCGCTCGCGCACGATCACGAAGCCGTCGCAGGTCCGCCCGCGGACGCGCGCGATCTGCGCTCCCTCGAGCAAGGTGCGCCGCTGCGACGACGAGGGGATCGCCGGTTCGACCAGCTCGACTTCCAGTTCGCGTGCGAGCAAACGCGCCAAACTCTCGCGGACGCCGTTGGCGACC
>JBOHTX010000374.1:0-1553 GCA_050733855.1 Vulcanimicrobiaceae bacterium | reverse complement strand
GCGCTCCGCGAGCCGCGCGAGCATCTCGCCCCAGCGCGCCTCCAGATAGACGCGGTCGGGCTCGAAGCGGGCCGCATCGCTCGGATCGAGCCGGACGATGAAGCGGCGCCCGCCCCGCCCGCCGCTCGGCCCGCCCTCGAACGCCGCTACCAGCTTGCGTGCGACCTGAACCGGCTCGAGCGCACTCGGAAAAGCGCGGGCAAACGCGTGCTCGACGAGCGCGCTGCAGCTTGCTTCGAAGCGCGCGAGCCAGCCCGCGAAATCCGGCGCCGTCACGACTTCCGCAGCTGCGCGATGAAAAAGCCGTCGCGCCCCGCGAGCCCCGGCGGCACGAGCAGTGCTCCCGCGCACGCGAACGGAGCGTAGCGCTCGGGAAGCGCAGCCGGCGCAAGCTCCGCGCGCCGAGCGAGCAGCGCGGCGATCCGCTCGCGACCTTCGCGCGGATCGATCGAGCACACCGCATACACCAACCGCCCGCCTGCGCGCAGACGCCGGCAAGCCGCCTCCAGCAGAGCGTCTTGCGACGGCGCCAGGCGCGCACCGTCCTGCGGCGACTTGCGCCAGCGGGCTTCGGGATGGCGCCCGATGGTGCCGGTCGCCGAGCACGGCGCGTCGACCAGCACCGCGTCGGCACGAAGATCCGGCAGCGCACGGGTCGCGTCGCCTTCGACCACGCTCGCTTCCACCTGCGCGCGAACCAGCGTCGCCCGCAAGACCGGAAGTTTGCGCGCATCCGCTTCGACGCAGAAGAGCTGACCGCGACCTGCCAGCCGCGCGCCGAGCTGCGCGCTTTTGGTGCCGCGGCCGCTGCACAGCTCGAGGACCGTCTCGCCCGGGAGCGGCGCCAGCAGATCGGCCACGAACGCAGCCGCCTCCGATTGCACGAACCAGCGGCCCTGCGGATCGTCGCCGAGCGCGCCGTCCGCGCTCGCGACGAACACCTCGTCGACGAAGGTCGACGGCACGAGCGTCACGCCGAGCGCTTCGAGCGCGGCGCGCGCTCGTTCGGGGTCGCCGCGCAGCGGATTCGTGCGCACGGCACGCTGGGGCGCAGCGTTGACGCCGCGCAGGGCCTCTTCGAGCGCTGGGCCGAGCACGCTCGCCCACTGCGCCACGAGCCAGGTCGGCAACGAATAGCGCACTCCCAGCGCATCGTTGCGGTCGCTCGCGGCCGCAAACTCCGGTTCGCGCGGCGGCTCGGCGGCGATTTTGCGCAAGACCGCGTTGACGAGCCCCGCGGTTCCGCGATGGCCGTGGCGCCAGGCGAGGTTGACGGATTCCGAGACGGCGGCGTGCGGCTCGATCCCGCCCATGCAGCGCAACTGGTAGGCGCCCAGGCGCACGATCTCGGCGATCGCCGGTGCGAGCGCGCGGCGGCGCCCGCCGAGGTACGGTTCGAGGTACCAATCGAGCAGTCGCCGCGCCTTGATGGCGCCGTAGGCGAGTTCGGCGGCGAAGGCGCGGTCGCGCGCGTCGAGCTGGGCGCGCTCGGCGCGATAGGCGAACGCCGCTTGCGCGGCGCGCGCCTGCGGGCCGAAGACGTCGCGCAGGAC
>JBOHTX010000373.1:0-1555 GCA_050733855.1 Vulcanimicrobiaceae bacterium | reverse complement strand
CCTCGGCGGCGGCGTGGCCGGCCCGCAGTGACGGCAGCCGCTCGCGAATCGTTCGGCCCTGCGCTTGACGCGAGAGGATCGCCCGCTCGCGCGCATAGCGCCCGCCGCTCATCGCGCCGCCGCCGCGAATCTCGTCGCCGTCCAACGTCACGATCGCGTCGCGGAACGGTTCGCCCGATTTCGGCCGCACCAGTCCGACGCCGACGTCGAGCGACTCGACGATCAAGATGCGGCCGACCAAGAACGCGACGATCCCGCGATAGGCGGCGTCGGTTTCAACCAGCGTATGCGCCCAGCCGACGACGCCCGCAACCCGCGGAACGTTCACCGGATCGCGCCCGGTACGCGAACCGAGCACGTCGAGCGGCAAGAACGTCGCGCGCCCGAGTTCGCGGCCGCGCAAGAACGTGATCGCGCGTTCGGCGTCTTCGGCCGTCCGGGTGACGATGTTGGAAAGCCCAGCGCCGAACGCGATGTCGAGCGCGCGTGCGTAGCGTTCCTCGACCCGAATCAAGTTCGAAACGACCCCGACGATACCGCTGAGTTCCTTGCGCGCGAACGCGTCGTGCACGGCGCGCGTGCCCGGAATGTGGCCCTCGAGGTTGGCTTCGAGTTCTTCGATCGTGTGCAGCCGCGCTTCGGCGCTGGCGAGTTCGCCGGTCGTCGCACGCAGGGTCGCCTGAGCGGCCGTCAGTGCGGTCTGCGCCTGCCCGACGCGCGCCTCGGCATCGATCGCCGCCGCCGTTGCGATCGTGCCGCGTTCGGCCAATTCGGCGACGTGCTCGGCGAGCCGGCGCGCATGTTCGCCGCGCGTCTGCGCCAACTCCGCCCGGTCGGCGGCATCGCGCTGCAAACTGCGCGCCTCGTCGTCCAAGCGCTCGCGTTCGGTGACGAGCGCCTGCATCTGCGCGCGCCGCTCGGCTTCGGTCGCGGCGGCGGCGGCGGCGGCCGACTCGACCTCGCGCAGCTCGGAAAACACGCGGTCAAGGCCGGCGCGCGCCGTCGCGAGGCGATCTTGCGCGATCGCTTCGTTGCGGCGCTCGGCTTCAAGCAACGCCGTCTGCGGGCCGAGCTGCGCTTCGAGTTCGGCGATCGTCGCCGCTAGCGCCGTGCGCTCGCTCTCGGCGCGCTCGCGGTCGTCGGTGATCGATAGCGACTGGCGTTCGAGCGCTTCGCGCCGCGCCGCCATCCCAGAATGTTGCGACTCGCGGTCGGCGAGCCGCGCGCGCGCCGCGGTCGCCGCCGCCCGCTGGTCTTCGAGGACTTGTTCGTGCGCGTACAACCGCGAACGCAGCGCGCCGAGTTCGGCTTCGAGCGTCGCGGTCTTGGCGGCCGCGCCGGCCCGTTCGACGTCGAGCCGTTCGAGCTCCGCCTGCAGCCGCTCGCGCTCGGTGCGCCGGGTAGCGCTGGCCCGCAAGTACGACAGAATCTCGAAGTCGCGCAGCTTGGCCGACAGCTTGCGGTACCGCTTGGCGCGGCGTTCTTGCGTTTCGAGTTCGGGTATGCGCGCGCCGATCTCGGTCAGCAGATCATGGAGCCGGATCGCATTGTGTTC
>JBOHTX010000372.1:0-1562 GCA_050733855.1 Vulcanimicrobiaceae bacterium | reverse complement strand
CGCTCGCACCGCTCGGGGCGAGCGCGCCGCGGCCGCGAACGCAACCGGCGTGGTTCGCGGCGCTCGCGGCCGCGGTCCTCATCGCCCTCATCGGCTTCGGCGCGCTCGCGCGGCATCTCGCGGTGCTGCAGGCGACCATCGCGCGCAACGATCTGGTCTTCGCGACGATGACCCACACGCACTTCCGCCACGCGCAGTTCGTCGATCGCGCCGCGAGCGGCTTGGTCGCAAAAGCGATCTACGCGCCGAGCGGCGCCTGGCTGTACGTGATCGTCGACGCCGCCGACTGCGGTTGCCGGGTCGTGGTGCAGACCGCCGCCGGTCCGCGCGACCTGGGCCCGCCGCAACCCGAGGGCCAGACCTCGACGCTCTTCGTTCCGGCCGCCGCCAAGCCGGCCGGACTCGCGCTCGTGCGCGATGCCGACGGCGCGACGCTCGCGACCGTGCACCTGGTATACTAGCGCTATGACGTCCGCTCGCGCGAGTGCGCTGGCTGCGGGTTTGGCCGCGCTGCTGCTTCGACCGTGCGCTTCGACGAGCGCCGCACCGCTGCCGTCCGGCGGTCCGCTCCGCGATCCGCGGATTCCCTGCGTCCGGACGACGCTCGTCGCGGTGACGCCGCGGCTGACGGAAGCCGGGCAGCATCGCTTCAGCCGCCAGGACTTCCTCGCGAGCGGCGTGGTCGTGGGCTTCGCGAGCCGGCTCGGCGTCGATCCGGCGTATCCGAAACTGACCGCCTCCGTGACGCACTATCAAGACTCGCCAGGTAACGACACGATGATGCGCGAGCGTCCCGGCGACCGCGTGCAACTGTGCTTCCTCGGTGCTCCGCGGCGCTCCGCGTACTGCGACCCGCAAAAAGATCCGCGCGGCCGCCGGTACCGCGTCTACGACCCGCGCTTGCGGGCGGCGTACGACGGCATGAACGCCGAGCACGACTGCGGCGGCGCCTAGGAGACCGCGGGCGCACCCCGGACGTTTTTCGGACCCGTCTCCGCGCTGGGGCTCGCAGCCGAAACCGCAGGCGGCAATCCTGCAACTAGCCCCGCCGAAAGCAGAGCGCCGCGTATCCGCACGAACGCACGCCCGTTCCGCTCGTGAAGGTCAGCGTGATCGCGACTTGGCTCGCGTAGGTGCCCTCGGGAACGAGCTGTGAGGCGGGAATCGTCCCCGTGTAGGCGATGCTCTGCTCCAGGCCGGTTGCGGTCCCGGTCGCTTGCGCGAGCGCATAATCGTACGTCAGCGAACTCGTCGTTGCGGCCGAGGGCCCCGTCAGCGTGACCAGCGGGTCGTAGGCGCCGAACGACAGCGGGACGTTCGTATCGACGACGCACGAGTCGGCGACGGTCACGGTCGCCTCGAGCCGCTCCGTGAGCGTGCGGGCGGTGGCCGGCAGCGCTAACGCGGCGACGATTCCGAGCGCAAGCGCGAACCTCACTCGCATGGTTTTTTCCGTCTACCATACCGGCCGCCGCTTACGGGAACCGCTCGGCCGCTCCGCCGAACCAAGGGAATGCGGAGAGGTGGCAGAGCGGTCGAATGCGGCGGTCCTGAAAACCGCA
>JBOHTX010000371.1:0-1591 GCA_050733855.1 Vulcanimicrobiaceae bacterium | reverse complement strand
GCCCCGCCTGGAGCGCCCGCGCCCGTGCGCGCCGACGCGGAGCCGTCGCGTTTCGATGCGTTCCGGATCACCGCTGCCAAAGGACACGCCGAACCGACGTCCGCGCAGGCGGCGCACATCGCGGAGCTGGTCGCGCGGACGGTCGCGCGCACGCCCGGTTCGAAGGCGCTCACGCAGCGCCACCGCGCGGTGCTGGCCGACCCGCGGGTCGCGGCCGGCTTCCGCAGCGAGTGGAAGGAGATGGTTTACCCGATCACCTGCGTGCGCTCCAAGGGCGCGCGCCTGTGGGATGTCGACGGCAACGAGTACATCGATCTGCTCAACGGCTTCGGCCAAACGGCCTTCGGCCACGCGCCCGAATTCGTCGTGGAGGCGGTCCGCGCGCAGCTCGAGCGCGGTTTCGCGATCGGGCCGATGACCGAACTCGCGGACGAAGCGGCGCAGCTCTTCTGCGAGCTGACCGGCAACGAGCGGGTGACCTTCTGCAATACCGGCTCCGAAGCGGTGATGGCGGCCTTGCGCGTCGCGCGGACCGTCACCGGGCGCAATCGCGTGGTCGTCTTCGGCGGCGCCTACCACGGGCAATTCGACGAGGTGCTGGTGAAGGGCGCACGCAACTCGCCGCGCGCGCTCCCGGTCGCCCCGGGGATCCCGCCGGAATCGGTCGCAAACATGACGGTGCTGCCGTACGGCGCACCGGAGAGCCTCGAGTGGATTCGCGAGCACGCTCGCGAACTCGCGGCGGTCGTCGTCGAACCGGTGCAAAGCCGCCATCCGGCGCTCGCTCCGAAGGCGTTTCTCGGCGAGCTGCGAGCGATCACCGCCGAGAGCGGCAGCGCGCTCGTGTTCGACGAAGTCGTCACCGGCTTTCGCATGCACCCGGCCGGGATGCAGGCGCTCTTCGGCGTGCGCGCCGATCTTGCGACCTACGGCAAGGTCGTGGGCGGCGGGATGCCGATCGGAATTTTGGCCGGGACTGCCACATTCATGGATGCGCTCGACGGCGGCATGTGGGAGTACGGCGACGAGTCGTTCCCGCAAGTTGCGCCGACCTTCTTCGCCGGCACGTTCGTGCGCCATCCGCTCACGATGGCCGCGGTCGTCGCAGTGCTCAAACATCTGCGCGACCAAGGGCCTGAGCTGCAAGAAGCGCTCGCCGAGCGGACCGCGGGCCTGGTCGGCCGGCTCAACGACGAACTCGCGCGGCGCGGAATCGGCACGCGCATCGAATCCTACGGCAGCCTGTTCTACCTCAATCTCGCAAGCGAAGACCGGCTCGCGGGCCTCTTGTTTTATCACTTGCGCAATCGCGGGGTCTATATCCAGGAAGGCTTCCCGTGCTTCCTGACGACCGAGCACGGCGCAGCCGAAGTCGACGCAATCGTGCAAGCCTTCTCGGAAAGCCTCGACGAACTCGGCTCTGCCGGCATTTTGGTTGAAGACAAGACGTCCGGCTCGAGTGGGCCGGCGAGTGCCGGCCCGGGGGGGAACGGGGGGCACGCCGCCCCGTTGTTAAACAAAACGGCGAGTGCCGCCCCGTTGTTAACCGAAGAGCAGCTCGAAATCTGGTTGGCGGCGCAACAGGGTGATG
>JBOHTX010000370.1:0-1619 GCA_050733855.1 Vulcanimicrobiaceae bacterium | reverse complement strand
CACTCCTGCGGCGTCCAGGGTGCGCCGGGCGCTGCGAACGCTTGGGGGCCGAGCGCGCGCGGGATGTGGCCTGTCCGCAGGATCGTCGCGCCGAGCCGGCGCTGCCAAAAGAGATCGCCATCGCCCGGCGGAAAGACAATCGCACTCGCAAAGAAGCGCGCCGCGAAGACCGCCGCAACCGGCCACGCGTATTTCACTGAAAACGGGGCGGCCGCGCGGTCCGCCGGTAGAGCAGGTAGCCGGCATCACCGGCCGTTGCGTGCCAACCGGGTTCGAGGGTGAGCAGGGTTGCAAGCGGGCTCGGAGCGGGAACGAGCAGCGCGTCGGCCCCGGTCGCGCGCAGACGCGACGGCCAGTCGGGACGCATGGCGACGATCGCGCGCTGTTGGTCGCGAACGGCCGGCGGCAAAGCCGCAACCCGCGCATCGGCATAGACGCGAAGGTTGGGTCCCGCGAACGCTTCGGCCGCCGAGCAGACCTGCAGATCGGCGCACCAAAGGCGATGTGGATGCGCATCGGCTGCCAACCCTTCCACCAAATCGTACGGTGCAAAGGCGCTCGGCTCGAGCGCGATGTCGCGGGCGTTCGCATCGATCGCGAGCACGGCCGCGAGCGCAACCGAAACGAGCATGACCGTTGCATCCGCCAGCCGTTGCCCCGGCGCCACACTCACGAGCGCCGGTAATTTGGTGCGCGCCGCATCGGCGAGCGCCGGTGCCGCCGCGATTCCGAAGAGCGGAACGAACGTCCCGTCGGCGAGCGCCAGGATCAAGCCGAACGCGAACAGCAGGGCGTCGGCCGTGCGGCCGCGGCGCGCACCGAGCACGAAGCCGAGCGAAAGCAACGCCACGACGCCGATATGAAAGCCGCCGGGTGCGAGCAACAGCGGTGCATGCGCGAGCAGCGCGTGCGAGCCCGCAAAAAGCTCGAGGTCGCCGAGCGCGAGCCGCGGGTAGGCAACTCCGGCAGGCGTCGCAAACAGCGCGAGCGCCGTTCCGCCGACCGCAAACCAGGCCCAGCGCCGCACCGCAAGCGGACGCCGGTCGATCGTCGCGCCGAGCGCGACGGCAAGCGCGAGCACCGGCGCAAGGATCCCCTGCGGCGAAAGATTGCACCACAGGATCGTCAGCGCGCTCGCGGCCAGCACGGCGCCGAACCCGGGTCCCTCCAACACGTAGAGCAGCGCGGCCGCGACCAACCAATTTGAAGCGCCGCCGCCGACGCACAGGCCATCGAGAAAGCACAGCGTCGCAAGGATCGCGGCACCGACGGCCAGCAACGGCCCCGTCCGTAGCCGCGCGCGTAGCTCGACCAGCGCGAGCGTCGCGACCACCGTTAAGCCGGTCGCAAAGGTCAGTCCGCCGAAACCCGCCAGCGAACGGTACAGTTCCGTACCGATCACGGCGCCAAGCCAACCGAGCGCGCCCGAGAAGGCGTGCGGCGCGGAGTAGACCGCCGCGCCGAGCGTCGTCGGAATCGCGCCGAGCGCCAGTGCACGCGCACCGAAGGCGAGCCCGGCGCCGACGGTCGTCATCCGCGGATCGGCGTATGCGACGGCCAGCAGCACGACGACCGAGAGCAGCGAGCGCATGCACCAGATCGCGTACAGCCGCCGCCGC
>JBOHTX010000369.1:0-1622 GCA_050733855.1 Vulcanimicrobiaceae bacterium | reverse complement strand
CCTCTCGGGGGCGACGATCGAAGCGCTCGAAGGGAATGCGGTCCGGATCGCGGTCGGCGACGCCGTTCAGGCGCAGATTGCCCGCGAGAAGAGCGAGCTCGTCGAACGCGCGCTAGCCGAGGCGCTCGGCGTCCCGCTGCGCGCGCTCTTCGTGAGCCCGGACGGCGGCGCGTCGCGCACCGCGAACGCGCGCGCAAGCGTTGAGCGGACGGGCGACGAACCCGATCTGCTCGCGTACGCGCGGGCGAAGCTCGGAGGGGTGCACGGCTCATGAATCAGGCGCAGATGATGGCGCAAGTCCGCAAGATGCAGGCCGATATGGCCAAGGCCCAAGAGGAACTGGCCGCAACGGTCGTGTGCGGGAGCGCCGGCGGTGAACTCGTGCGCGTCGAGATGACCTGCGACTACCGCGTGCAGTCGGTGAAGATCGGGGCGGAGGCACTCGATCCGACCGATACCGAAACGCTCGAAGATTTGCTCGTGGTCGCCGTCAACGATGCGATCCGCGCGGCCCAAGAGCGGGCGGGCGAGCGGATGGGCGCGGTCACCGGCGGCCTGCACGTGCCGGGATTGATGTAACCTGAACCAACTCGCCGGCCCGATCGCGCGCCTGATCAACGAGTTCTCGAAGTTGCCGACGGTCGGCCCGAAGACGGCGGCGCGGCTGGTCTTTCATCTGCTCAATCGCCCGCGCAGCGAAGCGGAGTCGCTGGCCGCCGCGATCCTGGACGTGAAAGACCACGTGCGTCTGTGCTCGCGCTGTTTCGGGCTCACCGAAGACGATCCGTGCGCCATCTGCAGCGACCAGCGGCGCGACCGCACGCTGCTCTGCGTCGTTGCGGAGGCCAAGGACATCTTCGCGCTCGAGCGGACCGCGGCGTATCGCGGCCGCTACTTCGTCCTCGGCGGACTGATCTCGCCGATCGATGGGATCGGCCCCACGCAGCTGCGCGTCCGCGACTTGATCGCGCGCATCGCCGAGGAAGCGCCGAGCGAACTGCTGATCGCGACCAACCCCAACGCCGAAGGCGAAGCGACCGCGCTCTATCTCGCGCGGCTGCTCGCGCCGGGCGGCTTGCGCGTGACGCGACTCGCGTACGGCCTGCCGATCGGCGGCGACCTCGACTATGCCGATGAGATCACGCTCGCGCGCGCACTCGAGGGCCGCCGCAGTCTGTGATCGCCTATGTGTTCTGGCACCACGTCGGCGCGGCGGTCGATCACGCGGCCCACGAAGCTGCGCTACGAGAGCTGCACGAGCGCTTGCGTGCGACGCCGAGCGAGGGTTTTCTCGAATCCGCGACCTTCCGCGTGCGCGGGCTGCCGTGGATCGCCGAAGGCAGCGAGGCCTACGAAGATTGGTATCTGCTGCGCGATTCGGCTGCGCTCGATCCGCTCAACGAAAGCGCGGTCGCGGGCGACCGGCGCGCGCCGCACGATGCGGCCGCGCGTCTCGCGTCTGCCGGAGCCGGCGGCCTCTATCGCCTGCGCGCCGGGAACCCGTCGTTCGAGGCGCGCAGCGTCACCTGGTTCGGCAAACCGAGCGGAATGACGTACGCTGCGCTGGACGCGCTGCTCGCGCCGTCGCTCGCAGGTGATGCCGCGCTCTGGCGCCGCCAGAT
>JBOHTX010000368.1:0-1623 GCA_050733855.1 Vulcanimicrobiaceae bacterium | reverse complement strand
ATTCAGGCGCGTAAGCCTTCGAGACTATTCTACCCTGCCGTTGCGCAGCGCAGCCAGTTCCTCGAAGAGGGTTCGCTCGCGCTCCGAGAGGTTCGTCGGCAGCAATCCAATCAGGCGGACGTATTCGTCGCCGCTGCCGCCGCCGCGCAGCTTCGGCATCCCGCGGCCGGCCAGCCGCAGCAGCTTGTTGCTCTGCGTGCCCGGCGGGATCGTGACCTCGACTTCGCCGTCGAGGGTCGGGGCACGCACGTGGCCGCCGAGCACCAGCTCGTAGATGTCGACCGGCAGGTCGACGTAGATATCGTCGCCCTTGCGCTCGAACCGCGCATCCGGGAGCAGCGTGACCGCAAGCAGCAGGTCGCCGTTCGGTCCTCCGCCACTGCCGCGCCTGCCTTGGCCCGCGAGCCGGATCCGCTAGCCGCTGCGCACGCCGCGCGGGATCGTGACGTCGAAGCTCTTGGCGCTGAGCGTGCGGCCGGTCCCGCCGCAGACCGGACAGATCTCTTGGCCGACGATTCCGCTCCCACCGCACTTCGGACAGACGTCCTCGAATTGCAGCGTGACCGTTTTCTTGCCGCCGCGGAAGGCATCGGCGAGCGGCAGTTCGAGCGTGGTCTCGAGGTCCTCGCCGCGCCGCGCCGTCGATGCGCTACGCGAGCGGCGCGAACCCTGCGGACCGCCGGTCGCGCCGAAAAACATGTTGAAGAACTCCGAGAAGTCGGTCGGCGGCTCGCCGCCGGGATGTGCCCCGAACGAGCTTGCGTCGAAACCGAGGTCACCGGGCGGATAGAGCGCTCCCAGAGCCTCAGAATCCCATTCCGTTCGCGGCGGCGTCTCGGTGCCCGCTTCTCTGGTCGCTGGCCGCGGGCGGCTGCACCCGGCGTCGCTTGCCTGCGCGACATCGGAACCGCTTGCTGTAGGCACCGTACGTCGTGATAGAATGAGCGTGCGATGTCACACCGTGAAGTCGTGCTCCCGCAGACGAAGCCGGAAACCGAATGGGTCCGGGGCCGGGCCCTGCAGAAGGTGAGCCCGACCTACCTTCATGGCACGCTGCAAAGCCTCATGACGAGCGCATTGACCGCGTGGGCCGACGAAGGCGAGCGAGGGCGGGTCGCGCCGGAGTGGCGCTTCTTGGTCGCGCCCCCCGGAGAAATAGTTCGTCCGCTCGTCCCCGACGTCGCGTACCTTTCCTTCGTGGCCCTCGCCGCCGATGCACCGGGCGAACTCGTCGCCGCCCCGGGGTGCGCACCTACCGTCGTCGTCGAAATTCTCTCGCCCGACGACCGCCGCGCCGATACCGCCGACAAGGTATCGACGTATCGCGCTGCCGGAACTTCACTCGCCATCGTGGTCGATCCGGAATGCGAATCGATCGAGCTGCACGGCGCAGACTCGCCACGCACGCTCCGCACGGGCGATGTGCTCGAAGATCCCACACTACCCGGCTTTTCGCTCGATGTCGGCGCGCTCTTCCGCCGCGCCAAGCGCTATTCGGGCGCGTAAGCCTTCGAGACTATTCTACCCTGCCGTTGCGCAGCGCAGCCAGTTCCTCGAAGAGGGTTCGCTCGCGCTCCGAGAGGTTCGTCGGCAGCAATCCAATCAGGCGGACGTATTCGTCGC
>JBOHTX010000367.1:0-1654 GCA_050733855.1 Vulcanimicrobiaceae bacterium | reverse complement strand
CCCGAGCACGAACACGATGAGATAGGCGGTCGCCGCGTAGGCCAGCATCGCGACCACGTGGGCGGAACCCGCGCCCAAGTGCGTCAGCGTCTCCGTGGCACCATCCCACGCCCCGCCGTAGGTGAAGGCCGCGAAGAGGCCCGCGGCGAGCGCGATCGCTCCGGACAGCTCCGCGACGAAGCCTTTCTTGAAGCCCTTGAGCGCGCCGAAGCACACGATCGCCGCGATCGCGATGTCGGGCCAGCCCAGGCTCACGTGCGCAACTCCGCGCCGCAGCGCTCGCGCAGGGCCGCCAGGATCGCCGCAATCGCGGCATCGGCATCGGCGTCCGTGAGGGTCGCGTCCGGGCGTTGGAGCACGACCCGTACCGCCAGGCTTTTCTTGCCGGCGCCCACTTGCGGGCCGCGGAACTCATCGAACACGCGCACCTCCGCGACCCGTCCGTCACCGCCCGCGCGCACGGCGTGTTCGACATCGAGCGCCGGAATCTCCGGCCCCAGCACGAGTGCCAAATCGCGCACGATCGCCGGGAAACGCGAGGGCCGCCGGTAGCGCGGCAGCACGGGGGCCGGCAGATCGGCGAGCCGGATCCGCCCGGCGTAGAGATTCGCTTCGATCTCGTAGACCGCGAGCAACCGCGGATCGAGCGCCCCGATGGTCGCAACGTCGCGCCCGCCGAGGACGAGCGAGGCAGTTTTGCCGGGATGGAGCCCCGGCAGCGTGGTCGAGACCGCCGTCGCCTCGCTGCCGCAGAGCGCGCGCAGCAGTGCGGTCGATTCGCCTTTGAACGTCAGGAAGCCGCGGTCGAGCCAGGCGGGTTCCTCGGCGCGCGGCAGCGCGAGCAGCCAGGCAGCTTCCGCCGATTCGAAGGGCGCACGGTCGTGCGGGTCCGCGAAGGTGTGTCCGATTTCGAAGAGGCGCAGCGCGCCGTCGTCGATCCGCGCGCGCGCGACGACCTCGAGCAGCCTCGGCAGCAGCGAAAACCGCAAGAAGCGCTGCTCTTCGCTGAGCGGATTGGAAAGTTCGACCGGTTCGCCTGCGAGCGCGATCTGCGCGCGCGCGAAGCGCGCCTGCGGGTCGCGCGATTCGAGTGCGAGCGAGATCGCTTCGCGGTAGCCGAGCGCGGCGAGGGCGTGCGCGATCAACCGCTCGCGGCGATAGGCCGCGCTCGGTACGTCTTGCGGAAGGATCGCCGGCAGCTCCGGGGGGATCGCGTCGTAGCCGACGATCCGGCCGACCTCTTCGACCACGTCTTCGGGGATCTGCACGTCTTCGCGCCAGGGCGGCGCGACGACCGTCAGGCCGTCGTCGGCGGGAACGGCTTCGAAGCCGAGCGCGCGCAGCGCGCGCTGCGCATCCTCGCGTGCGATCGCGACCCCGAGCACCTGCGCGAAGCTCGCTCCGGGAACGAGCACGCGCGGCGCTGCCGGGACATCGCCGAGCGCGAAGGGAGCTTCCGCGCGCGCGCCGCTCTGCACGAAGAGCCAGGCGGCGCGGGCGGCCGCAAGCGACGAAAGCCCGGGCGGAAGTCCGCGGCGGTGGCGCGCGGAGGCTTCGGTGTGCGCTCCCAGCGCGGTCGCCGTGCGGCGCACCCGCGGCCCCGAAAAGCTCGCCGATTCGAGCAGGATCTCGCGCGTGCCGGCGCCCACGGAAC
>JBOHTX010000366.1:0-1659 GCA_050733855.1 Vulcanimicrobiaceae bacterium | reverse complement strand
CTATCCCGATTCGATTGACGTGTTCGATCCGCACCAACGCCTGATCTCGATTCACCGCCTGATCGCCAAGCTCCCGACGATTGCGGCCATGGCCTACAAGTATTCGGTCGGCCAGCCGTTCACTTACCCCTCGAACGCGCTGTCCTACGGCGCGAACTTCTTGAACATGATGTTCTCGGTGCCGGCCGAGAACTACGCCGTCGATCCGGTCTCGGCGCGCGCGCTCGAAGCGCTCTTCATCGTCCAGGCCGACCACGAGCAGAACGCCTCGACCTCGACGGTACGGATCGTCGGCTCGACCCGCGCTAACCCGTTTGCCTGCGTCTCGGCGGGGATCGGCTCGCTCTGGGGCCCGCTGCACGGCGGGGCCAACGAAGCGGTCGTGGCGATGCTCGAATCGATCGGCTCCAAACGCGGCATCGCCGATGCGATCCGGCGCGCCAAGGATAAGGACGATCCCTTTCGGCTGATGGGCTTCGGGCACCGCGTCTACAAGAGCTACGATCCGCGCGCCAAAGTGCTGCGGCGCATCTACGAAGAGCTGCTCGAGGCGCGCGGGCTGCACAACGACCCGCTCTTCGAACTCGCCAAGGAACTCGAGAAGATCGCGCTGGCCGACGACTACTTCGTTTCGCGCAAGCTCTACCCCAACGTCGACTTCTACTCGGGGCTCATCATGCGGGCGCTCGGCATCCCGATGAACATGTTCACCGCGATCTTCGCGCTCGCGCGGACCTCCGGTTGGCTCGCGCACTGGAAAGAGATGATCGAAGACCCCGATCAGCGGATCACGCGGCCGCGCCAGCTCTACGTCGGGCCCTCCAAGCGCGCGTTCGTGCCGCTCGCCGAGCGCCGGCCGCACGCCGCCTCCGCGCTGTCGAGCGGTCCGCCGATGCCGAGCGAACCGCGCGTCGTCGGCTCCTGAAGCCGCTCGTCGTCGTCGATTTCGGCGGCGGCAACCTCGGCTCGCTCTGCGCCGCGCTTGGGCGGCGGGGCGCGCTCTACCTCGTCAGCGATGACCCCGAGATCGTCGAAGCCGCGCCGGCCGCGATCGTTCCCGGCGACGGCGCCTTCGGCGCGACGCTCGCCGCGCTACGCGCGCGCGCGCTCGACATCGCGCTGTTGCGGCTGCTCGCGGCCGAGCGCCCGGTGCTCGCGATCTGCGTCGGGATGCAGCTGTTCTACGAAGCGAGCGACGAGTTCGGCGAACACCGCGGGCTCGCTTTCCTGCCCGGAAGGATCGCGCGCTTCGGCGCCGAGGCGCCGCGCATTCCGCACATGGGCTGGAACCGGCTCGAGGTGCTGCACGAGCACGCCTTCGTGCGCGATCTGGGTCCGGCGCCGTATGCATACTTTCTGCATAGCTTCCGCGCACCGGTCGACGACGCGACGCTCGTGACCTGCGAACACGGCGAACGCTTTGCAGCGATCGTCGCCCGCGGCTCGCTCGTTGCGACCCAGTTCCATCCGGAGAAGAGCCAGGCGACCGGTGCGCGCCTGCTCGAGAATTTTCTAGGGATCGTGAGCGGACGATGACGGTCGCTCGATGACGGTTGTGCCGGCGATCGACCTGCGCGCCGGCCGGTGCGTGCGTCTGGTGCAAGGCGACCCCGCACGCGAACTGCGCTACGAAGGCGCGCCAGCCGAACGCGCGCGCGC
>JBOHTX010000365.1:0-1674 GCA_050733855.1 Vulcanimicrobiaceae bacterium | reverse complement strand
GGCGACCGACACGAAGCGGCACGCGCTCGCGTTCGCGGACGAGCTCGATGCGCTGCTCGCCGCGCGCGGGGTCGCGCTCGAGGAGACGATCGGGATCAACGTGACCGGCTGCCCGCACTCGTGCGCCCAGCACGGGATCGCGGAGATCGGCTTGCTCGGCACGGCGCTCGCGGGCGACGGTCCCTCGCGCGAAGGCTACCACCTCTTCGTCGGCGGCGCGACCTCCGATTTCGGCGAAACGGCGCGCCTTGGGCGCCTGCTGCGCAAGAATCTCGAACTCGACGAACTTGCGCCGGCGCTCGCCGCTCTGCTGACGGCCTTCGTACGCAACCGCGACGCCGGCGAGAGTTTCGGCGCGTTCTGCGCGCGCCGCAGCGACGACGAACTGCTCGCACACATCGCAGCGGCGTGATCGCACCCGAACGAAACGGCGCCGCTACGGCGCCGCTTCTCGGCGAGGACGCGCCCTTCACGCCCGAGCAGCGCGCTTGGCTGAGCGGATTTTTGGCGGGGCTCTTCTCGGGCCCGCCGCAAGCGGTCGCGAGTGCGCCGCCGCAGCGGCTGACGCTGATCGTCGGCTCGCAAACGGGGACCGCCGACCGGCTCGGGCGGACCTTCGCAAAAGCGGCGAAAACGCGCGGCCTGCTCGTCGAGCGCCCCGTGCCGGAGTCGGTCGCGCTCGAAAGCTTGCGCGACGCGACCGTGCTCTTCGTGACCAGCACCCACGGCGACGGCGAACCGCCCGACAACTTGCTGCGGCTCTACCGCGAGCTGCACGCGCCCGAGGCGCCGCGCCTGGCAGGGCTGCGCTTCGCGGTGCTGGCGCTCGGCGACTCGAGCTACGCGCGCTTCGCGCAGTGCGGCCGCGACCTCGACGAACGGCTGGAAGCCCTCGGCGCGACCCGCCTAGTCGAACGCGTCGATGCGGACCTCGATGTCGAGGAGCCGTTCGCGCGCTGGAGCAGCGCACTCTTCGCAGCGCTCGCCGCGAGCGCGCCCGTCGCGACGAGCGGCGTCACGCCGAACGGCACGGCAAGCAACGGCCTCGCGCACGACGGCACGTCCGCCTTCCCGGCGTCCGCGGTACCACGGCTCGCCGAGGAGGACGAGGAGCCGGACGATCGCGAGGTCCGCTCGCTGGCCGACGTCCTCGAAAATCGCGCGCTGACCGCAGCGAACTCGAGCAAGGAAACGCGGCACCTCGCGCTCGCGGCCCGCTATCTGCCCTACGAGCCCGGCGACGCGCTCGCGATCTATCCGCAGAACGGACCGCCGCTCGTCGAGGAGTTTCTCGTAGCGGCCGGACTCTCGGGAAGCGAACGGGTCGTCGTCGACGGCGCGGCGCGTCCGCTCGGCGAGGCGCTGCGCGAGCATCTCGCGATCGGGCCGCTGCACGGAAAGACCGTGCGTGCCTACGCCGAGCGGACCGCAAACGCCGGATTGCGCGCGCTGTGCGAACGCGGACGGGAAACGGAACTGCAGCGCTACCTCTGGGGCCGCGACGCCGCCGATCTCGTGCGCGAGCACCGCGCCGGGCTCGACGCCGCAGCGCTTGCGGAGCTGCTTCCGCCGCTGCGGCCGCGGCTCTACTCGATCGCCTCCAGCCCGCACGCGCACCCGGCGGAGATTCACGCGACCGTCGCGGTCGTGCGCTACCACGCCTACGGCCGCGCG
>JBOHTX010000364.1:0-1674 GCA_050733855.1 Vulcanimicrobiaceae bacterium | reverse complement strand
CCTACAAGGACTACGGCGTGAAACTCCAGCTGACGCCGACGATCCTCGGAAACGGCTCGATCGAAACCAAGATCAACCCGGAAATCTCGGAACTCGATTTCGCGAACGGCATCAACATCAACGGCTTCACGATCCCGGCCCTGAAGACCAGCCGCATCTCGACGGACATCATCACCGAGAACGGCGAGAGCGTGGTGATGGGCGGCCTCTTGCAGCGCGTCACCTCGGCGAACATCGAGAAGATCCCTTTGCTCGGCGACCTGCCGATCATCGGGCGGCTCTTCCGCTCGGAAGGCTACCAACACACCAATACGGACGTCGTCTTCCTGATGACCCCGACGATCATTACCAAGTAAAGCACCCGTGCGGCAAGCGTTCGTGGTTGCCGCGGCGCTCTGCGCGCTTGCGCAGAGCGCGCCGGCAACCGCGGGCCCGACGACCCGCACCATCGACGGCATCCAAATCCTTGTCTCCCGGCCCGACGCCGCGCCCGCCATGCCTCCGGCGGGCGCGGCGACACGTCACCGGCCAGCGGGCTCCGAGCGCGAGCCGGCCTCCGCGCGCACCGGATTATCGACGAGCGCTCGCGCCGTGATCGCGCAGGCGCTCGCGCTCATCGGCGCACCGTACGTCTTCGGCGGCGCCTCGCCGAACGGCTTCGATTGCAGCGGCTTCGTGCAGTACGTGTACGCGCGCGCCGGGATCGCCGTCCCGCGGACCGCCGACGTGCAGTTCGCCGAGGGGCGCCCGATCGCGGGCGACCCGCGCCCCGGCGACCTCGTCTTCTTCCAAACCTACGACTACGGCGCGTCGCACGTCGGCATCTATCTCGGCCAGGGGCGCTTCGTCCAAGCGATCGGCAGCGACGTCCACGTCTCGACCTTCGATTCGGAATACTTCCGCAGCCGCTACCTCGGCGCGCGCCGGTATTTGTAGACGCGATAGGAGCGCGCCGGCCCTCCGGCTTCGAAGGCGAGCAGCCGCGGGCGCATCGAACCAGGCGAAGCGCCTTTCACGCGGCCGTCCGCGCCGACGACCCGATGGGCGGGCACAAAGAGCGCGAGCGGGGTCAGGGACAGGGCGCGCGCGACGCCGCGATGCGCCGCGGGCCGATCGATCGCGCGCGCGACCTCGGCGTACGAGACGCGGATGCCGAAGGGTATCGTGGTGACCGCCTCCCAGACGGTACGTTCGAAGGCGCTCCCTTCGAGCGCAAGCGGCAGTTCGAAGAGCACGAGTCTCTTTGCGAAATAGGCCCTGAGCTGGCGGGCGGTCTCGCGCGCGAGCGCGCGGTGGACCAGGCAAGGGCGCATCCGTGCTGGGCGCCGCGCCGAAACCCACCGGCTCGTCGCGATCCGGCCGTCCGCGAAGCCGACGCGGAGCGCGCGCCCGAAGAGCGTCGGCACGAGGATGCCCTCCGTCGCTTCGGCTCCCTCAGTCGAGCTTGAAACTGAGTGCCTCAAGCAGGGCATCTTCGCGCAGGCGTTTGGTCGAGCAGGGACCGTTCACGGCCGCGTAATCGCAGGCGCGGCAGCAATGCACGCCGACGAACTCTTCGTGCAGGTCGCGGCGGTGCCCGCAGCGTTCGCACGGCGAAGGATCGGCAACGGAGTGCTTCATCTGCGACCTCCACGCTCGGCGGCCTCTTTGCTGCCATTCCACTGCCGAGGTCTG
>JBOHTX010000363.1:0-1679 GCA_050733855.1 Vulcanimicrobiaceae bacterium | reverse complement strand
CAACACCGAAGGATCGTAGTGTCCCATCACGACGAGCGCTCCCGGCGCCAGCGTCTTCGAGAGGGTCACCGCATTGCGATAGACCGCCGGGCGATCGTCGTAATACGGCGCGATCTCCGCTAGGCCAACGAGCAGCGCGACGACGGCGAGCGCCGCGCCGAGCGCCGTCGCGAGTGCGCGGGCTCGGCGGGGGAGGCGCTCGGCGAGCAGGGCTGCGAGCCCGCCGGTCCACAGTGCCGCGAGCGGCAACGCGAGGAACAGGTAATAGTCGACCCGCTCGACGGTCACCACGACGTACGCGTAGAGCAGCACCGCGGCGAGCCAGCCCCACAACAGCCCTCGCGAGCGCGCGCGCACCGGGGAGACGACCGCGAGCGCGGCGATCACCGTGCCGACCGGCCCGATCATCGTGCTCGCGAGCATCTCCAGGGCATGCCGAAACAGCGCGAGCTTCGCAACGAACGCCTGCGGGGACCGGAACGCAACGACAAGCGCCGGCAGCACATGCAGCCGCACGATCCCGCTTGCCCAGTGCCATTCCGCAATTGAGCGCAGGTAACCGTCGTAGAGCGCATACGGCACGAGCGCGGCCAGGAACAGCGCGACGAGGCCGAAGACCAGGGTGCGGACCAGCAGCGGTGCGCGAGCCGGCGACGCCCCACCCGGTCGCGCAACGACCCGTTCGACGGCCATCGCCGCGGCCGCGAGCAGGCCCACGGCGGCGACCGGTTTGCCCAGCACCGCCAGCGCCCAGAGCAGCGCCGCAGCGGCGAAGCGCCGGCCCGAGCGCAGGTCGTCGAACATCCAGCGGAACGTCGCGAGCAGCGCGACCGTCAAGAAGAAGACCATCGTTCCGTCGGGCGTGAAGGTACGATTGTAGTAGATAGCGCCCGGATAGATCGCGAAGGCGAGCGCCGCGACCAGTCCCGCGAGCGCGCTTGCGAACAGCATCCGGCCGAAGAAGAACAGCGCTGCGACGGTCCCGAGACCGAAGGCAAGCGAGATGAGGCGGCCGATCACGGGATGGATTCCTACGAGTTTGTAAGCGAGCGCGGCCAGCCACGGCACGATCTGCAGCTCCAACTCGATGTAGTTCGGCGGCGGGCCGTCGTAATCGGTCTGCGGGTGGAGCGGGTTCATATCGAGCGTCGCGAAGTTGCGCGCGATCGCCGCCGTATCGCCCTGACGCCAGCCGGGATGGTCGAGCAGCGAATCGTGGATGCCGTGCAGCCGCAGCGCAAGCGCGAGCAGGAGCACGAGGCCGAGCCCCAGCTGCGGTGCGCGCGCGCGGCTCAGCCCGAGTCGCGAAACGTCCAATACTTGTTCGCGAAAAAGTTGACGAACATCCCGGAGACGGTGGCGACGAACCAGGTGCGGTGGCCGGGCCCCAGGTACGGCGTCACCAGGTGCGAGACGAAGAGCGCGACCACCAGCGCCGCGATCGAGACCCCGATGAACTGAAAGCCCTGGACGACCGCGTGACCCTCGCTGCGGAACGTCCAGATCCGGTTGAGGATGTAGTTCGAGAGCCCTCCGAGCAGGAACGAGAACGAGTACGTGAAGGGATAGCGGGCTGCTTGCAACGCGACCGGCGTCGAAAACTGCACGATCGTGAAGGCGACCAAGTTCACGACGAACCCCGAGGCTCCGACGATCCCGAACTTGACGAACTGCCGCAC
>JBOHTX010000362.1:0-1681 GCA_050733855.1 Vulcanimicrobiaceae bacterium | reverse complement strand
GCCCTCCGAGCAGGAACGAGAACGAGTACGTGAAGGGATAGCGGGCTGCTTGCAACGCGACCGGCGTCGAAAACTGCACGATCGTGAAGGCGACCAAGTTCACGACGAACCCCGAGGCTCCGACGACCCCGAACTTGACGAACTGCCGCACGCCGCGGCGGCGCGCCAGCCGCTCGGCGACGTTGCCGAAACCGCTCACGCCACCCAATACCAATTCGCGAACAGGACGGTGAATAGACCGAGCAGCGGCAACGAGAAGGCCACGATCGCGTTGTTGAACGAGGGCCGCTTGCCCCAGAGCGCGAGCACCATGAACATCGGGAAGAGCACGAGCGCAAAGCGCGGCATGCTCATCAGGCTCGAAGTCGAGAGCGGGACCAAGATCGAGAGCAGCATATAGGCCACGAGCGAGGGCCGCAAGCGGCCGAAGCTGCCGATCAACAACGCGACCATCAGCAGCGTGAAGGCGAGCTGAATCCCTTCGTTTGCGATCCCGACGGGCGGGCCGTGCGCGATCTTGCCGACGGCATCGATCAGGCTGACCCAGGGCGGTGCAAAGTGGCGCCCCCAGTGCACTTGGACGTGCGAGAAGTAAAGTGGGTCGCCGCGCAGCACCCAGAGCCAGGCCATGTAGAGCAGAAGGCCGAGCGGCACGAGCGCGGTGCCCATCAGTTGACGGGTCGCGCGGCGCGGGCTGGCCACGAGCGCGCGCCAGCCGCCCGCGGTCGCGGCCGCCTCGATCAACAGCGGAACGACCAGCAAGACGCCCTCGGGCCGCGTGGCCGAAGCTAGCGCTCCCAAAACGCCCGCGCGCAGCCAGCGGTGCTCGCTGATGTAATAGAACGAGGCAACGGTCAGCGCGAAGAACAGCGATTCGCTGTAGACCGCCGAAAAGAAGACCGCCGTGGGAAAGATCGAGACGTAGAAGGTTGCGCGCCGCGCGACCGTCCGGTCGAACTGGTGCTCGACCAGCTTGTAGAAGAACAAGAGGCCGAAGAAGAAGGCGACGTTCGAGATCAGGAGTCCCGCGAGCAAGTCGTTGCCGAGGAGCGCCCCGAGCGTCCGGATCGCAAGCGGATAGAGCGGAAAGAAGGCCATCTCGGTTCCGTAGTAACCGTGTTGCGCGATGTCGAGGAAGTGGACCGCGTCCCAGCGGCCCCAAACCGCGAGCAGCGGATACTGCGAGATGGCGGCGTGCACGCCGGGGCGCGGCGCGACCACGATCGAGGCGAGTTCGGCGATCACGATGATCGGGATGCGGGTGACGACGAAGGTGGTCAGCACCGCGCGGACGGTCAGCACGTGGCGCGCGGCGACGCCGAGTTTCACGAGCGCCCAGACGGCGAAGGCCAGGAAGGCGGCGCGCGCAGGCCCGAGCGCCGGGCTCGGCCCCCACATTCCGAGCGCAACCAGAACCAGCGCCGCCCACGACCATGCGTCGGCCCGCAGCGAGGTGACCGGCGGGATCCCGCCGCGGCGCGCGACATAGGTCCCGTACGCGATCCAGCCGGCGAAGCCGAGCGCGACTCCGAGGACCAGGGCCGCGCCGAGCACCGGATCGCCGAGCCCACGCAGCGTCGCGGAATGCTCGATCGCGACGTACCACAGCAGCGAGCCGAGCCCAAGACCCCCCAGGCCGACGAGCGCGAAAGGAAGCGGGCCGCAAGCGGCCAGGGTAACG
>JBOHTX010000361.1:0-1685 GCA_050733855.1 Vulcanimicrobiaceae bacterium | reverse complement strand
ATTCGCACCGGAACGCGCTCTGCACGGCGCGCGCCAGTTCGCGTTCGGTCTGCGGGACGACCGACGAGATCGCAACCCGCTCGACCCGCCGTAACTCGAGCGCGCGCGAACGAAAGAGCGAGGCCAGCAGCGTGCCGTACTCGTCGGCGGTGCGCTCGCGGATCGTGCGCACCCGCCAGGTGTGCGAGAGTTCCTCGCCCTCGAAGAAGCCGAGTTTCGTCTCGCTGTTGCCGACATCGATCGCGAGCAGCATCGCGCTAGCTGCGGGGAAGCACGCTCGGCGCGCGGGCGCGCTCGCTCGAGCGCAGCCGCAGGAGCGCGTCCCACAACCGCCGCGCCAGTTCCGGCTTCCCGGCGCGGCCCAGGTCCTCGCGGCCGTCCTCGCCCCACAGCAGCACGAGCGCGTTCTCGCCGCTCCCAAAGCCGCCGCGCGCGACGTCGTTGACGGCGATCGCGTCGAGCGCCTTGCGGCGCAGCTTTTCGCGCGCGTTGCGTTCGTGATGCTCGGTTTCGGCCGCGAAGCCGACCACGAACGCACCGCGCACCTCGGCCGCGAGCACCGCCAGCACGTCGGGCGTCCGTTCGAGCGCGAGCGTCCCCGGGCCGTCGCCCTTCTTCACCTTCTGCGCAGCGCGCTGCGCCGGACGCCAATCGCACACGGCGGCGGTCGCGATCACGATATCGGCGCGCTCGAGCTTTGCGCGCGCCGCGGCGAGCATCTCGTCGGCCGTCTCGATGCGCGCAACGCGCGCGCCTTGCGGTGGCGCAAGCGGCGTGGGACCCAGCACGAGTTCGACCTCGGCCCCGCGTCCGAGCGCCTCGCGTGCCAGCTCGATTCCCATCGTGCCGCTCGCGGCGTTGGAAAGAAAGCGGACCGGATCGAGCGCTTCGCGCGTCGGGCCGGCCGTGATCAGGACCGTTTCGCCCGCGAGTTCGCGCCCGCGCGCGAGCAGGCGGTCGATTGCGGCCACGATCGTCTCGGGCTCGGCGAGCCGGCCGACCCCGAATTCACGCTCGGCCAAAAAGCCGATCCCCGGCGGGACGACCGTGACCCCGCGCGCGACCAGCGTGCGCAGGTTTTCGACGGTCGCCGGATGTTCGTACATCGCGTCGTTCATCGCCGGTGCGACGAGCAGCGGAACGCGCGCGGCCAGCGCCAGGTTCGTGATCAGGTCGTCCGCGATCCCGTGCGCGAGCTTCGCGAGCACGTTGGCGGTCGCCGGCACGACCGCGATCAGCTCGCAGTTACGTGCCAGCGCGATATGCTCGATCTCCTCGCTTCGATCCCAGAGCGAACGGTGGACCGGGCGGTGCGTCAGCGCGGCAAAAGTTGCTTCACCGATGAAGTGCCGGGCCGCGCGCGTCATCGCGACTTCGACCTCGTCGCCGCGCTGGACGAGCGTGCTGCACAGCGCAGCCGCCTTGTAGGCCGCGATCCCGCCGCTGACGGCGAGCAGGATGCGGCTCACGGCCGGCGCGCGAGCGTCGCCGTTTTGCGCGGGCGCGGAGGCGAAAGAATCGGGTCGGGCTCGCCCGGGACGCCGATCGCGAGGTTATCGAGCAGGCGCGTGCTCCCGGCCCGCACGGCCCCGATCACGAGGGCCGGCGGCGCGACCCGCACCGGCTCCACAAACGTTTGCGGATCGACGATCGCGAGATAATCCCACACCAGCGGCGGCGCGAGC
>JBOHTX010000360.1:0-1687 GCA_050733855.1 Vulcanimicrobiaceae bacterium | reverse complement strand
GCTCTCGAGATAATTTCGCGCCGCCGCCACCACGCTTGGGCGGCCCTCGATCGCCGCCAGGACGCGCGCGCGAACGGCCTCGTCGCGCGGGATCTCGCTCCAGGGCACGAGCACCAGTTCCGCCAGCTCGCCGGTGCTGCGCTGATGCTCGACCTCGAAGCTGCGCAGCGATTCGACCTCGTCGCCGAAGAACTCGAGGCGCGCCGGCGCCTCGCCGGTCGCCGACCACACGTCGACGATCCCGCCGTGAACCGCGAATTCGCCGGCTGCCGAAACGATCTCGGCGCGCCGATAGCCCAGCCGATGGAGCCGCGCGAGCAACTCCTCGAAATCGAGTTCGTCGCCGGCGCGAATCGCCGAGGTCGCAGCGGCGAACACGGCGCGCGGGATCACGTACTGCCGCAGCGCGCCCAGCGGAGCGACCGCAACCAGCGGCCGGCCCGCGAGCAGCGTGGCGAGCAGCGACATGCGCGCGCTGCGTTCCGAGGGGCTTCCGAGCGCACCGAGGCTCTCTTCGCGCGCGCCGACCAGGGCCGGTTCCAGTTCGCGCTCGCCGGCGAGGTAGTACGAAAGATCGGTGAAGGTCCGCTCGGCGAGGTCGGGGGTCGGGACGACGACGAGCGTCGGACGGCGTAGCGCGCGCGCGAGTCCGGCGATCAGGTACGGGCGAGCGTCGCGGCTTGTCTCGCGCAGCGCGAACGGACCACGGTGGATGCGCAAGCGTTCGAGCAACTCCGCGAACGAACGGCTCGAACTCGGCAGCGCGCGAACGAGTGAGGGAGCGAGGGTCGCGGTCGACATCTCAGAGCGCGAACGCTAGCGCAGCGTCAGCGGAAGCGTGACGGTCGCCGTGCGCCCGTCCGGGACCGACGCGACGAACACGACTTCGAAGGTGTGGTCGAGGAGGTAGTGCGGAATCACGCCGATGAAGGCGTCGAGTGCAAAGATGCCCGGTCCGCGTTGCGGGATCGCGATCGCGCGGCCGAGCGTTTGCGCGGAAACGTGGCTCACCCAGACGCTCGTCAGCACGCGCACGTGCAGGGCGCCCGGCGTTTGGATCGTGGCCGCGTTGAGATCGATCTCGTCGATCTCGGGTTCTTGCGGTCCGGGAAACGGGGTCGCGCCGGGCGACGGGGTCGGGCGGAAAACGAAACCGTAGAGCGCCGGGGTCGCGCTCGGCGTCGGGACGACGGGCGGCGGTGCGACCGGTGCCGGCGCGGTCGGGGTCGCGCTCGCGGCAGCCGGAGATGCGCTTGCGTTCGACGGCGGCGTGGGGCTCGCTTCCGCGTTCGGGCTTTGCGAACTCGTCGGCGCCGGTTGCACGGCCGCGCCGCGCACGAACGTGCGCGGGCTCGCAGCGACGGTCGCAACACCGACTGACGCGGCCAAGGTGAGGCCACCGAAGGCGAGCGCCGCTTTCACGTTATTGGAGGGTCACCGGAACGTCGACCGTGACCGTCTTCCCAGTCGGCCCGTAGGCGACGAATTCGAGTTCGACCTGCGATCCGCGCGCGAGGAACGGAATCGCCGGGAGCGTGCTCTGTGCGACGAATTCTCCAGGCCCTACCTGCGTGAGCGCGCCGCCGTGTCCGCCGCTACGGCTCACGACCTTCGCGACCGTTTCGTTCGTGATCACGCGAATCGCAATCGGCCCCCGCGAGTGCAAGGTTGCGTCGTTGAGGTAGAC
>JBOHTX010000359.1:0-1688 GCA_050733855.1 Vulcanimicrobiaceae bacterium | reverse complement strand
GCTCGCCCCCGGCGCCCGCGGCGACCGGCGCGTCGGCGAACTCCTGCGGCGGGTCCTCGAGCGGCTCTTGGAAGAACCCCGGCTCGAGCGCCCCGCGCAGCTCGCGATTCTGCGCGAAGGCGCGGCCGAAGCGGCGCGACCGCCCGCACGGCCCGACCCCGGCGGAAGGGAGACCGAACGGTTATTTTAGTGGTAAACTATATGCTGCGAGTCGCGGCGTGCGAGCCGGAATCGCGCAATCGTCCCACGGTGCCACGACGGTACGCCGCCGAAGGTTGCGAGGAGTAAGATGCACGAGAGCAAACCGGCACGCGCGCTCCCCGAGCCATTGCGGCCGGCGGTCGAGCAGGTGGCGCGCGAGATCGCGACCGCCAACCGTGAGAGCACCGAGACCCAATTCCTGTTTGCGTCGGTCGCCGATATTCAAGGGACGATTCGCGCGATCGATACCAAGGTGAGCATCTTGCTGGCGGCGCTCGCGATCCCGCTGCCGCTCGTGCGCGAGCGCTTTGCCGCCTGGCACGCGCATCCGTTTGCCTGGAGCGCACCGGATGTGCTCGCGGCGCTGGCGATCGTCGTCTACGGCCTGGCCGCGCTGGCTGCGCTGCGCACGCTCGGCGGGATCGGAAACGCCGGGCGCAACATCGAAGGCGCGCGCCACGCCAACGCCTTTTACGCCGGCGGGCTGTTCCGCTGGAGCTGGCCCGATCTGTTCGTTTCACGCAGCGGGGTGCGCTCCAACCGTTCGCTCGCGGAGTTCGTCAAAGGTCTGCCCGCAAGCACCGAGGACGTCGTGCTCGATCTGGCAAGCGAAGTGATGACGCTCGCCTACATCCGCGACCTCAAACTCTACCGCCAGCGCGGCACGCTCTCCCTCACGGTCGCTGCGCTCGCGCTCGGCCTGCTCGCGTCGCTCGGCTGAGGCCGAACCGCGGGATTCCGACGGCGATGGCTACGGAACGGCAGCGAGCGCGGCGCGGCCGTCGGCTTCGCCTTGCGCGAAGACGCGGTCGAGTGCGGCTTGGTCGCCGAATGCGAGCGAGGGCAGACGGAGCGGGACGCTCGGGCCGATCACGCGGATGTCGACGAAGCGGCGCCCGGGTGCATGGCCGCTGCGCACGGCTTCGTTGATCGCGCGCGCGAGCTTGAGATCGAGATCGAGAATGCGCTCGTTGATGACATCGAAGGCGAGGCCGGAGAGGTGGGCGAGGCTCTTGACCTGCGCCTCGTTCGCGCGCAGGCCCGAGTGTTGCACGAAGATGACCGTGACCGCATCGGCGCCGGCGTCGATCGCCTGGCGGATCGGCGAATTGTTCGCGAGCGCGCCGTCGCTGTAGAGTCCGAGGTAGCCGGGCGCGCAGGCGATCGCAACCGGTTCGAAGGCCGGCGGCACCGCAAACGAGGCGCGCACCGCGTCGACGTAATTGTCCGCGCGCAGCGGCCAGGCGTTCGGCTCGTGGGCCACAAAGGCCGGCTCCCGCTCGCGCGCCGCGCCGACGAACGCGTAGAAGGCGTCGCAGGTGGTGCGCCCGAGATTGGTCGCGGAGACGATGAGCGAGCACTCCAGGCGCTCGAATGCAAGCCGCTGCGCGAGTAGCGCGCGCAGGCGCTCACCGTCGCACAGCCCGAGCAGCCGAAAGGCTCGCGCCGAAGGCCGCAGGCGCGCAAGCGCCAGCACGGCGTCTCGC
>JBOHTX010000358.1:0-1698 GCA_050733855.1 Vulcanimicrobiaceae bacterium | reverse complement strand
CTCATCGCCCGGCTGCCACGCGCGCGCGAGTTCGGCGATCAGCGACTCGTCGAGCCGCGGCGCATCGCCCGCGGCGGCGAAGACGAAGGGCGAGCGCATCCGCGCGCACGCGCTCGCGAGCCCGCCGAGTGGTCCGCGCCCCGCGACCGCATCCAGTACGACGTTCGCCGGCACGAGCACGGCGAGTTCCGGTGCGAGCGGCGCGGCCGCCGAGACGACCAGTTCGCGTGTCGCGCCTTCGTCGCCGCGAAGCTTGCGGTAGACGAGCGCGAGCATCGGCAAAGTCACGCCCGCGCCATCGCGTACGGGAAGGGCAAGCTTTCCCGGCAGGCGCGTCGCGCGGCCGCCCGCTACGATCACGACGCCGATCTCCTGTGCGACGGGCGTCACGGCGTTTACGACGGAGGGCGCCGCGCCGCGTTTGCTCCGCCGTGGCGGCGGGCGTAGTCTTTCGCGAAGTAGGTGATGACGATGTCGGCGCCGGCGCGCGCGAAGGCAACTAGCGTTTCGTCGACGATCCGGGCTTCGTCGATCCAGCCGTTGGCGGCGGCGGCTTTGACCATCGCGTATTCGCCGCTTACGTTGTAGACGGCGAGCGGCACGTCGCTGATTTCGGAGACGGCGCGCACCAGGTCGAGATAGGCGAGCGCCGGTTTAACCATCACGATATCGGCGCCCTCGTCGAGATCGAGCGCGACCTCGCGCAGCGCCTCGCGGGCGTTGGGCGGATCCATCTGATAGCCGCGGCGGTCGCCGAATTGCGGAGTCGAGTCGGCCGCTTCGCGGAACGGTCCGTAGAACGCCGAAGCGAACTTGGCCGCGTACGACATGAGCGGCAGCCCCGAGAAACTCGAACCGTCGAGCACGGCCCGCAGGTAGCCGATGCGGCCGTCCATCATGTCGCTCGGCGCGATCAGGTCGACGCCGGCCTCCGCATACGAGAGCGCGATCCGCCCCAGCAGCTCGAGGCTGGCATCGTTATCGACCTCGCCGCGTTCATCCAGGATCCCGCAGTGACCGTGATCGGTGTACTCGCAGGCGCACAGATCGGCGATCACGACCAGCTCCGACAGTTCCGCCTTGAGCGCGCGCACGGTGTTCTGGACGATTCCGTACGGATCGAAAGCCGCGGTCGCGCCCGCATCTTTGCGGCTCGGAAGGCCGAAGAGCAAGACGGCGCCGAGCCCGAGCGCCGCCAGCTCGCGCGCTTCGGCGAGCGCGCCGCCGAGCGAGTGCCGCGCGATCCCCGGCATGCTCGGGATCTCGCCGAGCGGCACCCCTTCCTCGACGACGAAGAGCGGCTGCACGAGCCCGCCAATCCGCACCTCGCGTTCGCGCACGAGCGCGCGCAAACCGGCGCTGCGGCGCAGGCGGCGCGGCCGTTTGCGCAGATCGACGAGCGCAGCGGGGCGGAGCAATTCGGCGGTCATCGCGCGATCCGTTCGAGGGCGAGCTGGGTGACGCATTGTACGAAGGCCGCAACCGTCGCCTCGCGCGCCACCGCATCGGGCGGGAAACCGGCGGCGCTCGCCGCGGCCGCCGAGACCGCGCCCATCGCCGCGACCCGCGGCCGCAGTCCGTGCGCTTGCCACTGCGCAAGCAACCCTGCGAGCGCCGCGACCGAACCGCTCGAGGGGAAGAGCAGCACGTCCGGCAGACGGCCGCCGAGCGCGGCCTCGGCCGCCCGCGCATCCGCGG
>JBOHTX010000357.1:0-1734 GCA_050733855.1 Vulcanimicrobiaceae bacterium | reverse complement strand
CTCGCAGTCGCAGAAGCGCTTTTGGTTCGAGGAGCAGTTGCTGCCGCACAATCCCGCGCTCAACGTGGCCGTGCGCTGGCGCCTCGAGGGCCCGGTCCCCCACGAGCACCTCGAAGCGGCGTGGCGCCTGCTGACGGCACGCCACGAACCGCTGCGCACCTCGTTCGAGACGATCGACGGCGAGCCGTACCAAATCGTCGCGCCCGCGGTGACGCTGCACATTCCTTTGATCGACTTGACCGCGCTGCCCGCCGACGACGCGCGCCGGGAAGCCGAGCGGATCGCCGCGTCCGAGGCGCGCCGCCCCGTCGATTTCGCAAGCTCGCCGCTGATTCGCGTCACCCATCTGCGGGTCGCCGAGCGCGAATCGATCGTGCTCGTGACCGCGCACCACACGATTTGCGACGGCTGGTCGGTCGGCGTGCTCGCGCACGAGATGGGCGAGGCGCTCGCGGCGCTCGCGGCCGGCCGGTCGCCCGCGCTTGCGCCGCTGGAGGCGACCTACGCGGACTACGTCGCCTGGGAGCAAGCGAACCTCGCCGAGGAAGCTGCGAGCGGCCTCGCGCGCGAGCGTCTGCGCGCGCTGATGGCGGGCGTGCAGCCCTTCGAGCTTGCGACCGACCGGCCGCGCGCCGCCGAGCAGAGCACCAACAGCGGGATCGTCTCGCACCTGCTGCCGCGCGAACTCTCCGAGGCGGTCGCCGAGCTTGGAAAGCGGCACGGCTGCACGCTCTTCATGACGGCCTACGCGGTCCTGCTGACGTTGCTTGCGCGCTTTAGCGGCGAGCGCGAGATCGTGGTGGGCACGCAGGTCGCGGGCCGCGACGAGGTTCCCTTCGAGGCGCTAGTCGGCAGCTTCATCAACACGATCGCGCTACGGGCCGAGGTCGGCGGCGATCCGACCTTCGTGGAATTGCTCGAGCGCGCGCGCGATGTCGTCAGCGATGCCTTCGAACTGCGCGGGGTCCCGCTCGAACAGCTGATCGAGATCGTCAACCCCAAACGCGATCTGAGCCGCCACCCGCTGTTCGCGGTCAACTTCATCTTTCAACGCTCGTTCATCAAGAACGAAGATTTCGGGACGTTCCGTTTGATCGATCTGCCGTCGCGTTCGGCGGGACCGGTCTACGACCTCAACTTCTTCATGGTCGAGCGGCCCGAAGGCTGGCGCGCCTCCTGCGAATACAACGCCGACCTCTACGAAGAGGCGACCGTGCAGCGCATGCTCGATGCCTTCGTCCGATTGCTGCGCGCCGTGAGCGAAGATCCGGAGCGACGCTTGAGCGCGTTGCCGGTCATGGACGAAGACGAGCGAGAGCGCATTCTGGCCTACGCGCGCGGCCCGCGCAACGCCTACGAGCGCGACGCGACGGTTCACGAGGTCTTTGCGAAGATCGCGGCGGGCGCCGCCGATGCGGTCGCGCTCGTCGCGGGACGCGAAACGCTGACCTATGCCGAACTCGAGGCGCGCTCCAACCGGCTCGCGCGCGCGCTCGCGCGGCACGGGGTCGCAAGCGGCGCGACGGTCGGGGTGTGCCTCGAGCGCTCGCCGGAGACGATCGTCGCCTACCTTGCCATCCTCAAACTCGGCGCCGCCTACCTCCCGCTCGATCCGAACGACCCGTCGCCGCGGCTCGCGTTATTGGGTTCCGATGCGGGAGCGCGGGTCGTGATTGCGCGCGAGGCTGAACTTGCCTTTGGGCAAGGCGTGACGACGATCGATCAGGCCGCGCT
>JBOHTX010000356.1:0-1755 GCA_050733855.1 Vulcanimicrobiaceae bacterium | reverse complement strand
GAATTGATGTGCCAGCTTTGTGGGTGGTCCGAAGACGAGGCGCTCGGCCATCTCGACGACTTGATCGCTCGGCATCTCGTTCGCGAGACCGACGACCGCCGCTACGGCTATCATTTTTCGCATCAACTCGTTCAAGAGTTCGCCTACGCGCAAATCTCCGAATCCGACCGCGCGCGCCGGCACCTGCGCGTTGCGCGGGCGGTTGAAACCTTGTACGCCGCTGCACTACCGGAACTGGCGACCGAGTTGGCGCACCACTATCGAAGCGCGGGCCGCGCCGACCGCGCGGTCGCGTACTTTATCCAAGCGGCCCGACGCGCCCTCGAACTATACGCAAACGAAGATGCCGTCGAGCACGCGGACCAGGCGCTGGCACTTGCGTGCGAGCCGCCCGACGAGTTCGCCGTCCGGCTCGTGCGCGAGGAAGCGTTTCGTCGAGCGGGGCGGCGTGCCGACCAGCGCGCCGAGTTGGAGCGCCTGGCGCTGCTCGTCGACGGCCTCGATGAACGATCCCAACGCTGCGAGATGCTTGGGCGCAAGATCGCGCTCGAGCACGCCATCGGCGATCGCGATGCCGAGCAACGCGCAATCGCCGAACTCGCGGAACTGAGCGAAGACTCCCCGTATTGGCGCGCGGTTGCCGACCATGCCGAGGGAACATATCTCGTCGCGGTGAGCCGGTACGGCGAGGCGCGAGCCGTCCTCCTGCGCGCCGCCCGTGGCTTCGACGAACTTGACGATCTTGCTGGCGCGGTCGAATCGCGCTTAGCGCTGCTCGTCGTCTCGCGCGCCGAGAAGAACGATCGCGAAGCCGACGCAACGCTGGCAAAAGTCGAGCAGCGCTTAGACGGCCGCATCGACACACAGTTCGTGCGCGTAAAGGTGTTGCGCGAACGCATTGATATGGCGCTCCATCGTCGAGCGTACCCCGTCATGACGGAGCTTGCGCTTGAATTGCTCGAACTGGCGCGAGCGATCGGCGATCTCGAAGGCGAGGCGATCGCGTTTCAATCGCTGGGCGCCGCCGCTTCATGGCAGTTCGATATTCGTTCGGCTCGAATCAACCTCGCGCGCGCATCGGAACTCTTCGAGATGATGGAGAACCGTGAGAAGCGCTATGCGGCGCTGGTCGAGTTCGGGTTGCTGGCGATCTGGGTCGGCCAACTGGACGAGGCGATTGCGACCCTCCAACGAGCCTACGAACATGCCGTTGCAATCGGATTCCCCTACGGCGAAGTCGCGTGCCTCGTTAACTTGGCCCACGCCTACGCGTTGAGCGGCGACTGCGGGACGGCCAAAACCTGCGCGCAACGTGCGATCGATCGGGCGGAGCTCATCGGCGCCGTTGGATCGCTGCCGGCGCTCGTCAACCGTGGCATCGCCGAGCGCGAGCTGGGCGAACATCCCGACGCGATTGCGTCGCTAACGCGCGCGGCGGCGTTGGCGGTCGAACAAGACAATGTGGCACTGCGTGAGGCTGCGCTCGCAAATCTTGCGCTGGCGTATGCGCTTGCCGGCGACCCGGTGTCGGCGACCGCGACGCTCGATGAAGCCGATCCGCTCCTGTTATCGAGTACCGGCAGCCCCGACGCGGCCGAGACCAACTATCTTGCCGCCGGTCAAGCAGCACGGCTCGTCGGCCGCGCGCGCAAGGCCAAAGAACTGCTCGACCTCGGGCGCGCGATCTGCGAACGTCACCTCGAGGCGATTCCTGATGCCGACGCGCGGCGCGCGTTCGCCTCGCTGGCTCCCCAT
>JBOHTX010000355.1:0-1756 GCA_050733855.1 Vulcanimicrobiaceae bacterium | reverse complement strand
GCCGATCCGTGATCGCCGGCGCGACGCTCGCGCGCCTGGGCGCCTACGCCGGCGAAGCACTCGAGGCACTCTGGCGCAACCGCACCCGCTCGATCCTCACGATGCTCGGCATGATCGTGGGGACCGCCGCCGTGATCGCGGTCCTCGGCCTCGGGCAAGCGGCCGCCGGCGGGATCGGTGCGACCCTGGGCGAGATCGGCGACCCGGGCTTTTTCGTTGTCCCGGACCCGCGCCAAAACGATCCGGCGGCCGCGGCGATCGCGTATCGCGATACCGCAGCCGTCGCGGCCGCCGACGGCGGTCTGCTCTCCGATGTGTACCCGAACTATCAGCGCACGATGCGCATGCACGCGAACGGCAAGGACGACGAAGGGCTCGTTACCAGCACCAGCGCCCACGTCGGCGACAGCTTTCCGTTGCGCGAAGGGCGCCGGATCGACGCGCGCGACATCGCGAATGCGGCCCACGTCTGCCTGCTCAGTCAGCCGCTCGAAACGCGCTTCTTCGGAGCAGGTGCCTACGCGCTCGGGAAGACCGTCTACCTCGAAGGCGTTCCGTTCCACGTGATCGGCGTCTACGATGCCTCCAAAGGGAGCATCTTCAACAACGTGGGCGGCTCCGAATATCTCGAGATCCCCTACACGACCTTTCACCAGTTCGTGCCGGGGCCGATCGATTGGCTGACGGTCTACGCGCGCCCCGGCGTGACGCTCGCGCAGGTACGGCGGGCGGTGGTCGGGACGTTGCAGCGGCTGCACGGTCCGCGCGCCCGCTACCGCATCCAAGATGCGCTGGCCTTCATCGGCGCGTTCGAGCGCACGATCGGCGTGGTGACTGCGGGCGTCACCGCGATCGGCGCGGTGGCACTGGTGGTCGCGGGGATCGGGATCACGAACATCATGCTGGTCTCGGTCGCCGAGCGCACGCGCGAGATCGGGATTCGCAAAGCGATCGGCGGGAGCCGGCGCGATATCGCGCTGCAGTTTCTGATGGAAGCGGTCGTGCTTTCGCTGCTCGGCGGCGCGCTTGGGATGCTCTTCGGCATCCTCGGGGTACTGGCCGGTGTCGGCCTGATCTCGGGGCTGCTCGGCGCGGCGCCGATTCCGTGGGTGACGATCGCCCTGACGGCCGCCGGCTTCTCGGCGCTGGTCGGGATCGTCTTCGGAACGTACCCCGCAATTCGCGCGGGCGCGCTCGATCCCATCGAGGCACTTCGGCGGTGAAGTTTCTTGGGACCGCCGGGCAGTTCGTCGCCGAGGCGGGCGAGGTGCTGCTCGCGAACCGCACCCGCTCGGCGCTGACGATCGTTGGTCTCGTGGTCGGAGTCGCGGCCGTGATCGCGATCGAAATCGCCGGCGCCGGGATGGCCGGCGCCGTCACCGGAATCCTCGGCAGCCTCAGCGACCAAAGCTTCTTCGTCTTCCCCGACGCGCGCCAGGCCGATCCCGGGCGCGCCAGCGTACCGCTTTCGGCGCTGCCGCGCCTGGTGCAACGCTTCCCGCAGATCGTGGCCGCGATCCCGGCCGAGGATGTCGAGCGACTGGTGAGCGCGGGGAACGCGCGCGCGCGCCTCCAGATCGGCGCCGATACCAACGTGGCATACGCGACCGTGCCGCTCGTCTACGGGCGCCAGATCTCGGCCGCCGACGTCGCTTCGGGAGCGCACGTCGCGGTGCTCACACACGACGCCTACGCTCATCTCTTCCCGCCGGGCGACGATCCGGTCGGCGCAAGCATCCGTATCGGCGACGCGCGC
>JBOHTX010000354.1:0-1759 GCA_050733855.1 Vulcanimicrobiaceae bacterium | reverse complement strand
CCGGCACCGCGCCGGCGACCGGCTGCGTCACGAAAACCGTCCGCGCGGCGGAATCGAAGCTGACGGTCGCGCCGAGCGCCTGCGAGACGAAGCGCAGCGGCACGAGCGTCCGGCCTCCGATCTCGAAGGGCGGGCTATCGAGCGCCGTCGGAACGCCGTTCACGCTGGCGGCCGGCGTTCCGATCCGCAGCACGATCCGCTTGGTCGGGGTGCGTGCGTCGATCGCGGTTCCTTTCGCGACGACGCTCGCGCCGAGTTGCTCGAAGAGCGCGCGCAACGGCACGTAGATGCGCCCACCGCGCTCGACCGGCGGTTGATCGAAGCGCAGCGCCGTCCCGTTGACGACGACGCGTAACGCCGTTGCGCTCGCCGCGAACAGGCTACTTGCGCCGAGCGCGAACCAAACGACGAGCGCGAGTGCGGAGCGGAACCTCATCCTTTCCTCCCTTAGAGTTGTTCGACGCGTTCGATTTCGGGGCAGTCCTCGCGCACCGCGACTTCGATTGCGCCTTTGAGCGTCGCCGTCGACATCGCGCAGCCGCCGCACGCGCCGATCATCTGCACGTAGGCGACCGGCCCCTCGGTGCGCACCAGCCACACGTCGCCACCGTCGGCTTCGATCAGCGGGCGGACGCGAGCCAGAGCCCGTTCGAGGCGCTCGGCAAGCGGGGTCGTCGTCTCCACGGTCCTGGAACCGCAACGGCGGACCGGGTCGTTTCGTCGCCGGCAAGGGGTCGGCTGGTTCAACCTAAAAGAATCTTTCGCAAGGTGGAAGTTACAAGCGTCCCGGCGCGCGCTCGACGCACCACGCGCTCCGGCCGGCCCAAGGTGCAATCGCTCGACCGGACGCTCGATGTCCTCGAAGCGCTCGCCTCCCAGCGCGGCGCGACCGGTATCAGCGTCCTGGCGCAGCTCGTAGGCCTGCACGTCAGCACGGTACACCGTTTGCTTGCGACCCTGGTCGACCGCGGCTACGTTCGCCAAGATCCCGAAAGCTCGCGCTACCACCTGGGCGCCCGCATTTTCACGCTCGCCACCGCTGCCGATCTGCACCTCGACGTGCGCCTGGTGGCCCGGCCCTACCTCGAGCGGCTGATGCGCGTCTCCGGCGAGAGCGCCAACCTCGGTGCGCTCGCCGACGGCGAGGTCGTCTACCTCGATCAAGTCGCAGGCCTGCACCTCGTCAAGCTCTTTGCGCAGCCGGGGACGCGCGTGCCGCTCTACTGCACGGGCATGGGCAAAGCGATGCTCGCCTTCGGGCCGCCCGAGACGGTGGCGCGGGTCACCACCGGGAAGCTCGAGCGCAAGACGCCGCGCACGCTCGTCGCGCCCGCGGCGCTCGCAAGCGAACTCGATTTGGTTCGGCGGCGCGGCTTCGCCATCGACGACGAAGAGATGGAGGAAGGGGTTCGTTGCCTGGCCTTGCCGATCTTCGGGCGCGACGGAAGCTGCATCGCCGCCGTCTCGGTCTCGGGACCGGTCACGCGCATGACGAGCGAGCGGATCGAGCGGATGGCGCCCGCGGCCCGCTCGATCGCCGACGAGCTGTCGCGCCAACTCGGCTACGAAGCGAGCGCCGTCGCGGCTCAAAACTAATACCTTAGATGCTGCTCGGCGCGATCGACGTCGGAACCAACTCGATCCACCTGATCGTCGTCGAGCTCGATCCGCGCTACGGCACCGCGCGCACGCTCCACAAGGCGCGCGCGATGGTGCGCCTCGGCGGCGGGGATGCGCTGGCGCGCGGCCAGCTCGGTCG
>JBOHTX010000353.1:0-1760 GCA_050733855.1 Vulcanimicrobiaceae bacterium | reverse complement strand
GCCGTCGACCGCGACCGAATCCTTCGGCTCGACGGCTCCCGCGAACTCGGGCGGGACCGCGATCTCGAGCGCGAGGCCGCCGCGCGGATCGCGTTCGCAGCGCACGATCCGCCCGCGCTGCGCGATCAACCCGCCGAACATTCTCCGTCCTTCCCGAAGGGCTCCGCCTCGCCATGCAGGCAGCGCGCCGAGATGACGAGGTCGTCGCCGAACGGCTCGCAGCGATCGAATTGCAGGCGCGCACCGGCCGTGCGCGTGCCGAGCGCCGGCAGCGGCGCGGGACCCCCCAGGATGCGCGGCGCGACGATCCATTCGATCCGGTCGACGAGAGCGCGTTCGAGCAGTCGCGCGGCGAGCGTCGGTCCGCCCTCGCAGAGAATGCTCGCGATCCCGCGTTCGGCGAGCGCGTCGAGCGCGGCGGTGAGATCGAGCGACGTCGCGCGCTCGTCGCCGACGAAGACGAGTTCGGCGCGCTCGGCGAGCGGCGCGAAGCGTGGGCGTGCACCGGCCGGCGCGAGCACGAGCGTGGGCGCGTAGCCCTCTTCTTCTTCGAAGATCGCGCGTTCGAGCGGGACCGGCTCGCGTTCGCACGCGACGATCCGCCGGTACGGGACACGGCGCGCGTGCGGCGGACGGACCGTCAGCCGTGGATCGTCGATGCGCACCGTTCCGGCGCCGACCATCACCGCGTCCGAGCGGATCCGCAATTCGCGCACGTAGTCGCGGGCAAGCGCGCCGCTCAACTCGAAACGCATGCCGGCCGCGGGCGCGAGCATTCCGTCGAGGGCGGTTGCGAGTTTGAGCCGCACGAACGGGCGGCCCGTCCCGCAACGCACGATGAATTCTTCGACGAGCGATGCCGCCCACGGATCGTCCGCAAGCGTGACCGCCACGCCGGCCGCGGCCAGCGCTTGGGCACCGCCCGACGCTTTCGGATTCGGATCGTGCGTGCCGATCACGACCCGCGCCAGCCCGGCCGCTACGAGGGCTTGCGTGCAGGGCGGGGTTCGGCCCTGGTGCGTACAGGGCTCGAGCGTCACGTACATGGTCGCGCCGCGCACGTCGGCTCCGCGGCGCGCGGCGTCGGCGAGCGCCTCGATTTCGGCGTGCGGCTCGCCGTGCACGCGGTGAAAGCCTTCGCCGAGCGTCCCTTCGTCGCTCAGAATAAGCGCGCCGACGGGCGGATTCGGCGAGGTGCTGCCGAGGCCGCGACTCGCGAGTTCACCGGCGCGCCGCAACGCGACCCGGTCGAGCGCACAGAGACCTACGGTTTCACCTCGACGCCGCGCCAGAACGCGACGTGGTCTTTGATTTGCGCGGCCGCCGCCTTCGGCTCGGGATAGAACCAAGCGGCGTCGCGATTCTCCTTGCCGTCGACGTGCAGCGTGTAATAGCTCGCGGTCCCTTTCCAGGGACAAACCGTGTGGGTCGGACTCTCGTGCAGATATTCGCGCTTGACGGAGTCAGCCGGAAAGTAATGATTTCCCTCGACGACTTCGGTTCGTTCGCTCTGGGCGATGACCGCCCCGTTCCATAGTGCCTTCATGTCCGCTTCCCTGCGCGACCGATGGCGCCGACGCCTCCCGGGGCATTCGGCATCGTGCTTTGGGCTTCAGGCACGCGCAACCACGAGCGCGGCGCGCACCCCGGCGCCGGCAGCGACCAGCGTTGCCTGCGCATCGGCGAGCGTCGCGCCGGTCGTGACCACGTCGTCGACGAGCACGACCGAGCGGCCCGCAAGCGCCCGCGCCGCGGTGCAG
>JBOHTX010000352.1:0-1761 GCA_050733855.1 Vulcanimicrobiaceae bacterium | reverse complement strand
AGTTCACCGTCCGCGCGCGCGATGCAGGCGACCGTCGAGCTCCCGCCCGCGTCGATTCCGACGACCGATTCGGCGCTCACCGCAGCCCGCTTCCCGCCGTCTCGGCCGCAACCTTGGCGAGCAGCTCGTGCACGCGGTGCGGGACGATCGCGCCGAGCAGCGCCGGCCGCACCGCTCCGGTCACGCTCGGAAGACCGGCCGCACGACCACGGAGCAACTCGTACCCGAGGATCGCGAAGGCGATCGCCTCCTTTGCATCCGGATCGATGCCGAACGTCCCCGAATCGACGAGTTCGCCGTCCTGCGCTGCCAGCTCGCGTGCGAGCGCGGCGCGCAACGTCGCGTTGCGTAATCCGCCGCCGCTTGCGACGACGCGCGGCCGCACGACGTTCGCGCTCACCATCGCCTCTGCAACCGTTTCGGCGACGAAAGCAACCAGCGTCGCGCAGCCGTCTTCGAGCGAGAGCGCGGCGAGCAGCGGCGCGATTGTGGCGAGGTAGGGCTCGCCGAAGCGCTCGCGCCCGGTCGATTTCGGGGGCGGCGCGGCGAAATACGGTTCGTTCTCGAGCAGCTGCCGCGCGAGCGCCGCATCGGCGTGCCCCGCCGCTGCGAGCGCGCCGCCCGGATCGTACGCGAGCGCGCCGCCGCTGCGCGCTCGCACGAATCCATCGAGCACCAGGTTGCACGGGCCAATGTCCCAGGCGCGAACCTCGGCCCGCGGCGCGCCGACAGGCAGCACCGTCAGGTTCGCGATCCCGCCCAGATTGAGCGCGACCACGTCGCGCCGGGGATCGGCAAAGAGCATCGCGTCGACCGCGGGCACGAGCGGCGCGCCGTGCCCGCCGAGCGCACAGTCCGCGCGCCGGAAGTCGCACAGCACGGTTGCCTGCAAGCGCTCGCGCAACACGTACGGATCGCCGAGCTGCCGGCTGATGCCGCGGGCGCCGTCGTGGTAGAGCGTCAGGCCGTGTGACGCGACGAAATCCGGCGCTCGGCCGTCGAGCAGCAGCTCGGCCGCAGTCGCGAAGCGTTCGGCAAGCGCGCGCTCGAGCGAGCCGGCGTCGGCCTGCGACGGCACGTTCGGCGGCAGCGCGGCTCGCAGGCGCACCGCGAACTCCGCTTCGAATGGGGCGCAGGTCGCGCGTTCGAGCCGCACCTCGTAACCTTCGCCGCGCGGCCGCAGCGCGACCAGCGCCGCATCGATCCCGTCGAGCGAACTCCCCGACATCAGGCCGATTGCGCGCATCGCTCGCCGAATTCGCGAACCACGGCATCGCCGACCGCGGCCCGCAGCTCGCGCAGGTCGCGCCGCCCGTAATAGACCGCGTTGGTCAGCAAGACGATCGCGAGGTCGCGGCTCGGGTCGCACCAGAGCGACGTTCCGGTGAAGCCGGTGTGGCCAAAACTCGCGCGCGAAAGCAGCGCTCCACTCGAACCCTCGTCGCTCGTCTTGAGCGCCCACCCGAGACCCCGGCACAAAACCGGATCGTCGGCCTGCACCGCGACCGCTTCGCGCACGAGCGCGCTCGGAAGCCCGGGGCCACGGCTGCGGCACAGCGGTCCGAGATACGCATCGGCGAGCCGCCCGAGGTCGCACGCTGTCCCGAACAGCCCGGCGTGTCCGGCGACGCCGCCGAGCAGATGCGCCTTCTCATCGTGGACGCTGCCGCGCACGCGCCCGCGCCAACCGTCGTCTTCGGTCGCGGGGATCGCGGCCGCTTCGCCGAGCGGGCGGAAGCCGGTCGCCTCGCAGCCGAGCCG
>JBOHTX010000351.1:0-1769 GCA_050733855.1 Vulcanimicrobiaceae bacterium | reverse complement strand
CGTGCCGCCCGGCGCGCGCGAGCACGCGTAGATGACGCGCTCGCCGCCGGCGACGATGCGGTGCCCCGTGCCGTCGCGCGCGAACGCGCGCAGCCCGCAGGCTCCTTCGTCGGCCACGAGTACGAACAGCTCGCGGTCGTCGGCCGACCACTGCGGCGCGCTCGCGCCGCCGGCTCCGCGCGTCTCGTAGAGGATCGCGTCGTCGAGCGAACGCCCCAGTTCCGCCGAGAGCGAGCGGATCGCGCCGCCTTCCGCGGGAATCGCGAGCAGCTCCGAATCGAAGCGGCCGCTCACGCTCTCGCCCTTGCGATGGCCGATGAAGGCGAGCTCGCGGCCGTCGTGCGAAAAGGCGGGCGAGGCAACGGGCCCTTCGCGCGCGGTCAGCGTCCGCAATTCGGCGCTCGCGAGTTCGATGACGTGCAGGTCTTCGCAGAAGCCGTCTTCGCGTCCGCCGATCCGGGCGCAAAAGGCGAGCCGCGTACCGTCCGGCGACCACGACGGCTCGTGCACGTCGAAATCGCCGCGGGTCCGCTGCAGCGGTTCGCCGCCCACGATGGCGAGCGTGAACAGATGCTTGCGGCGCCCGTCGAGGAGGCCGTCGTCGTCGCTCTTGTACGGGAGCCGGCGAATGTGGCGCGCTCCGCTGCGCTCGTCGAGCGCGATCGGCGCGCTCGCGCGGTCGAACGGGCAGGTCGCCGCGTAGGCCAGCATGCTCCCGTCCGGCGACCAGCAGAGCCCCGCAATTGCATCGGCAACCGGCGAGAGCGCACGCGCTTCGCCGCCGCCGGTCGGAATCAGATAGATGCGCTTACCGCCCTCACGCTCGGCGACGAACGCCAGTTGCGTTCCGTCCTGAGAAAGGCGCGGCATCGTGTCGTTCGGACCGGCGGTGAAGGCGCGCGGTGGCCCGTCGCCGGCGAGCCAAATCGCGCGCCGGACGGCGTCGGCCGGCTCATCGAAGGTCGCGAGCACGTAGAAGACGCGGCCGTCGGGGGCGAGCTGCGGGTCGCCCGGCAGCGCGAGCCGCAGCAAGTCGCTCGGCACGAGCGGCGCGCTCAGCGGCCGAAGCTCCGCACGAGCGCTCCTTCCAGCGCCGCGGCTTCGCGCCGCTGAAACGAGGGCGACGACAGTTGCGCCGCTTGCGCCGGATTCGAGACGAAACCGAGTTCGACCAGCACCGCCGGGACGCGCGCCTCTTCGGTGACCGCGAGCGAACGCGGCCGAAACTGCGACTCCCCGAGATGCAGTGGTGCGAGCGCCGCGCGGATCGCGCGCGCGAGCGGCGCCGAGTCGGAGCGCAACCAGAAGACGCTCGTTCCGCGGCGCGTCCGGTCGAGCGAACCGTCGCAGTGAAGCGCGACGAAGGCCGTTGCGCCCAGGCGATTCGCCAGCGCCGCGCGGGCGCGATTATCGGCGCGCTTGTCGCTCGCGACCCGGAACGGCTCGGCGCGCGAGCGCGTGAGCACCACGCGTGCGCCCGCGGCGCGCAAGTCGTGCGCCAGGTCCTCGCCGACTGCGAGCGCGACGGTTTCTTCGGCGACCCCGGTCGGACCGACCGCCCCGACGTTGAGCGGCGCGCCGTTCGGCGTACGCACGCCGTGACCGGGATCGAGCACGAAGAGACGGCCGGCGAGCGGCGCAGCGCTGCGCACCGGCGCACTGCAGTTCGCGCATGCCGCAACGAAGATCACCCGCACCGTGTGCGAGCGAGGATTCGGCGACTCCTCGTCCGTATCGCAGGCTCGCGATGGAACGCGCGCGCTTTCTCC
>JBOHTX010000350.1:0-1773 GCA_050733855.1 Vulcanimicrobiaceae bacterium | reverse complement strand
GCGCACCTGCGCGCGCAGCCGGCCTTGCCGCTCGAGGCCGTGGCCGCGACGCTACAGCGCGGCCGGCGGCACTTCGCGCAGCGCAGCGCGCTGGTCGCTGCGACGGTCGACGAAGCGATTGCAAAACTCGAAACCGGTCCGCGCCGCGACGGGAGCGCGGGCGAGCCCCCGACGATCGCGTTTCTCTTTCCCGGGCAGGGCAGCCAGTACGTCGGCATGGGGCGCGACCTGTACCTGCACGCGCCGGTCTTTCGCGAAGCGTTCGACCGCTGCGCCGCGCTCGCGCAGCGCGCCGGAATCGATCTGCCGGCACTGCTCTATCGCGCGGACGCAAACGACGGCGAAGCGGCGCTGCGCGCGACCGCGCACGCGCAGCCCGCGCTGTTCGCCGTCGAGTACGCGCTCGCGCAGCTCTTCGCGAGCTTCGGCATCGAGCCGGTCGCGATGGTCGGACACAGCATCGGCGAGTTGGTCGCCGCCACGCTGGCCGGCGTCTTCTCGCTCGAGGACGCGGTCGCGTTCGCGGCCGAGCGAGGCCGTCTCATGCAAGCGCTCGAACCGGGTACGATGCTGGCCGTTCGCCTCGGCGCGGCAGAACTCGAAGCGTTGCTGCCCGCGCAGGTCGAGATCGCCGCCGAGAACGCGCCCGAGCTGTGCGTCGCCTCCGGCCCGGCGCCCGCGGTCGCGGCGCTCGCCGCACGGCTCGACGAACGCGGCGTCGTCGCGCGTCCGCTGCACACCTCGCATGCCTTTCACTCCGCGATGGTCGAACCGATCGTCGCGCCGCTGCGCGAACTGGTTGCGCGGATGGCGCTCGCGCCGCCGCGCTTGCGGTTCGTATCGACGGTGACCGGCCGCTGGATCGGCGCGGACGAAGCGACCTCGCCCGACTACTGGGCGCGTCACGCGCGCGAACGCGTCCGCTTCGCTCCTGCGCTTGCGACCGTCGTGGCCGAGGGCGTCCGCGCGTTTCTCGAACTCGGACCCGGCGCGACGCTCGCGACACTCGCGTTGCAGGGCGCGGCCCGCGGTACCGGTTCCCTCGTGCTCGGCGCGCTGCCGGGGCCGGACGAGCCGGGCGGGGCGCTCGCGGGTGCGCTCGAGGCGCTCGGACGGCTCTGGACGTGCGGCGCCCAACCGCGCTGGGCGGCCTTGCACGAACGCGCGCCGCGCACGATCTCGTTGCCGACCTATCCGTTCGAACGGACGCCGCACTGGATCGAGCACCGCGCGTCGGCGAACGATTCCACGAACGAAACGGGGCCGCCCAGTGGCGGCCAGGGAGCGCCCATGGACGACTCGACGAGCGCAGCAGAAACCACGGCGCGGGATGCCGCATCGACGATGAGCGACACCGAACGCGCATCCGTCGCGATCGTCGCGTTGCTCGAAGAACTCTCGGGCGACGAGATCGCCGGTGCGGACCCGCAGGCGAGTTTCCTCGAACTCGGCTTCGATTCGCTCTTCCTTGGGCGCTTTTCGCAGCAACTGCAGGCACGCTTCGGGATCGCGGTCAGTTTCCGCGAGCTGATGGGCGCGTATCCTTCGATCGGTGCGCTCGCGGAGCGGCTTGCGCCCGCGTTCCCCGCGCCCGCCGTTGCGGTATCGCCCGCGCAGCTGGCGCAGAGCGCACCGGCCTCGGCGGCCGGCGAGGCGACTTCGCTCGAAGCGCTGATGCGCAGTCAACTCGAGGCGATGCAGCAGCTCTTCCGCGAGCAGCTCGCGGCGGTTGCGCGCTCCGGCGGCGGGCCACCCGCAGCCGCGGCGCCGCAA
>JBOHTX010000349.1:0-1808 GCA_050733855.1 Vulcanimicrobiaceae bacterium | reverse complement strand
GCCGCGCTCGCGGGCAAGGGTCCGGCCGATGCCGACTGATCGTTCCTTCGCGCGGACCGTCGCTCGCGCGGTGCTGCTCGCGACCCTCGCGTTCTCGCTCGTGGCCGCGAGCGCGGCGGATGCCGGTCCGCCGGCACCGCCGCCGCCGAAGCAGGCGCTGGCCGCCGCGACCTGGATCTCGGACCGCTGCATCATTCCGGGCGGCGCGATCACGGTGCGCCCGGGCGGGACCTTCGTCAGCGGCTATTTCGGGAATCTCACGGCGCTCGGATTGCTGGCGACCGGCATCTACCCCGAGCTCGTGCGGAGTTGGATGGATTGGTACATCGCGCACGCGCACGATTCGGTCAGCGGCCTCGACGGCGTTCCGGACGACGCCACCCTCTATCCGAACGGGATCGTCGCGAGCCGCACGCGGCCCGACTCGACGGACGCGTACGGCGCGACCCTCCTGAGCCTCGCGCGCGCGGCCTACGACGGCGGCGTTCCGTCGTTGCACGAGTTCCTCGGCGAACACCGGGCCGATCTCGTGCGGATTGCGACCTCGGTGCTGGCCACGCAGCAGAGCAGCGGGCTCACCTGGTCGCGACCGCAGCACCAGATTGCGTACGCGTTCGATAACGCGCAAGTCTACGCCGGGCTGCTCGACGGCGCGTACCTGTTCCGCGAAGCGTTCGGCGACGACGCGTTCGCCGCGCAACTCGACGGCGCGGCCGCCCGCGTCCGCAGCGGGATGTTCTCCGTGCTGTGGGATCCGGCGTCCCAGAGTTTTCGGCCGTACGTGGGCGTCCACGAAGCGGCGCGCTACCCGGCCGCCGATTTCACGAAAGTCTACCCCGACGCGATCGCCGAGGTCATGATGGTCGTCTACGGCGTCGTCCCCGCGAATTCAACGCTGGCGACTTCGCTCGTGCGCCGGGCCGCGCCGGCGCTCTTGGCCGACGGCGGCCTGAGCGCGCTCGAAGATCGTGCTGCGCTGCGCATCGCCTTGCGCGCGATCGGCGCCCCGCAGCCGCCGCTTGCGGATTTCGCCCCGCCGTCGCTCTGCGTCGACGCGGGCTGGTACCTGGTCGACGCCACCGAACGCTGGCAGCCGTAGCGCCGAGCAGGTCGCGGAAGAACCCGCGGTGTTCAGATCGGCCCCGAATGTTCCGTCGAAACGAGGAGCGATGAGGGAGCGCAGCCGTAGCTTCGTGACCGAAGAGTCGAGAAGTGTTCGGCGGAACAGGCGGGGTCGAGATGGCGCCGGGGGTTCTTCCGCGACCTGTCAGACGACCGCGTATTCGCTCGGTGCGAGCGCACCCCGGAGCACGCGAACCTCGTGCGCGAGCCGGGAGAATTCGGCCGGCGCGATCGACTGTTCGCGATCGGAGAGTGCAGCATCCGGATCGGGATGCACTTCGACGATCGCGCCGTCGAGCCCGGCGGCCGCGGCCGCGAGCGCCAGCGGGCGCACCAGACTCCGGCGTCCCGACGCATGCGAGGGATCCACGATCACGGGCAGGTGCGTCAGCTCGCGCAAGCGCAGCGCGCCGCCGAGGTCGCAGACGTTGCGCGTGTGGGCGTCGAAGCTGCGGATGCCGCGTTCGCAGAGCACGACGCTTGGATTACCTTCGAGCAAGATGTACTCGGCCGCGCACAACAGTTCGTCGAGGGTCGCCGAGGGGCCGCGCTTGAGCAAGATCGGCCGTCCGCTGCGTGCCGCGGCCCGTAGGAGCGGAACGTTCTGCATGTTGCGCGCGCCGAGCTGGAGCATATCCGCGTAGACCGCGACCGGCGCGACCTGCGACTCCGCGAGCGCTTCGACG
>JBOHTX010000348.1:0-1839 GCA_050733855.1 Vulcanimicrobiaceae bacterium | reverse complement strand
GCGCCTCAACGGACTCGACCGGATCGTGCTCACGAAGCTCGACGTGCTCAGCGGATTCGAGCGCATCGCGCTCGCCGTCGGCTATCGGCTCGGCGCAAGCGCCGTTGAATTCGCAGCAGCCGGCGAACCCGAGCTGGCTTTGGACTTGCGGTGGTTCGACGGTTGGAGGGAAGAGCTGGGCGAGATCCGATCGCTCGCCGCCCTCCCGCTCAATGCCCGGCGCTACGTGGAGGCGATCGAGCAGCTGCTCGGCGTGCCGGTCGAAGCGGTTTCGGTCGGCCCCGAGCGCGCCCAGATCGCTCGCTGACCCCGCTCTTGCGGGCGCGCCCCTTCGTCGCGATGGGAGGGCAGATGGAAACGCTCTCGCCGGGATTGCGTGCGTTGCGCGACGACGCCGAGCGCCGCGAGCGCGGCGCGCTGGCCGAACGTGCGCGCGCGCAAGCGGTCGTGCGCGCCTGCGAGCGCCGCCTCGACGCGTGCGAGGCCGCCCTGCGGCGCAGCACAAGCCGGCCCGCCGCGCTTCCAAACAGCGCGGCCGAGCGTCGCGTGCTCGAAGAACACCTCGCGCTCCTCGGCCGTGCGCGCGAGCGGCTCGCCGCCGAGCGCGACGCAGCCGCGCGGATCCATGCGCAGGCGGAAGCTGCGCTCTCCGAGCCGCGCCGCATCCGGCGCGCGCTCGAACGTCTGGGCGAACGCCGGCAAGCCGAGGCCGCGCTGCGCTCGGAACGTCGCGCCGAGTCCGAGTGCCGGTGAGCGACCCAGTCCCGGCCATCGTGGTGCGGGCGTTGCTGGCGTTTGGCGTCATGCTGGTGTTGCTCGAAATCGTACGTCGCATCGGCGGTGCGCGTGCGCCGCTGCTCGCCGGCCTGCAGCGCGCGATGCGGCTCGATGCGATGCGCCGTTCGCAGGCGCCGGCGCGCCTTGCAATCCTGGAGTCGCGCGTCCTGCCCGGCGGTGCCTCGCTCCATCTCGTGCGCTGCGAGGGCCGCACGGTGCTGGTGGGCCGCGCGCCGCAGTCGCTGTGCGTGCTCGCCGAGTTTCGCTCCGGCGAAGATTCGCGCGCCGCGGACGACGCGGCAACGCAGCGGGGACGAGGGCCATGCGGCTGCTGATCGTCGACGATGCGGCCGTCATGCGAACGCTGCTCGTACGGCAGCTCGCTTCGCTCGGTCACCAGGTGGTTGGAGCGGTCGCGGATCTTGCAAGCGCGCTCGAACTCGCTGCGGAAGCCCGGCCCGATGCGATCCTGCTCGACGGGCGCCTGGGCGGTTGCGCCGGTGGGGAGGCGATCGCGGCGCTGCGCGCGCGCGCTCCGAGCAGCGCCATCGTGGTCGTCGGGGCGCTCGGAGAACGCGCTTCGCTGCGGGCGTTTATCGCGGCCGGAGCGCAGGCCGCACTGCCCCGCCCGCCGCTGCTCTCGCACCTGAGACGCGTCATCGCCACGCTCGGCGCCTCGCAGGGCGAGCGCGGCGGCTGAGATGCTTTGCGCTCTCGGGGCGCGAAGCCGGACGCATGTCCGAGGGAACCGAAACGCTCGCCGACCGCGTCAACGGAGCCGTTCCGCCGGCCGGCGATGAAGCCGCGCAGCCGCAGCGCGATCGTGCGCTCGGCGGGGCGCTTGCCTTCGGGGCGGTCGCGGCCGTGTGCGCGATCGTCGCATTTGCGATCGTGCGCAGGACGCTTGCCCGGCGACCGATCGATCCGACGACCGAGCGCATCCAGACCCTGATCGAGGAAGCGAATCGCCTGCTGCGGGCCCTCGATGAAAAGACCGGAGGGTAACCTGCTCGCGCCCGCGCCGCCGGCGGCGGGCGATCTGGTCGAGATCGAATGCACGGA
>JBOHTX010000347.1:0-1857 GCA_050733855.1 Vulcanimicrobiaceae bacterium | reverse complement strand
CCGCTGCTCGTCGGCGATCACGCCGAGCAGCGGCAGGCGCAGGATCGCGTCGACGTCCGCGACGGAGAGCATCTTGCCGCGGCGCACGAGCTGCGGCCGCAGGCGATTGACGATCAGCTGCGGGCGCCAGTCGCCCGGCAAGAGCCCGACCACCCGATCGGCATCGCGGACCGCCGAAACCTCCGGCGTGCAGACGATCACGGCGTTCTCGGCGCCGATCACCGCGTTCTTGAAGCCGCTTTCGATCCCCGCCGGCGAATCGATCAGCACGTAATCGAAGCGCTCGCGCAAGCGTTCGACCAGCGCCTTCATCGCCTCGCGCTGCACGTCTTCCTTTTCGCGCGCCTGCGCGGCGGCGAGCAAGAACAACCGCTCGTTGCGCTTGTCGCGGATCAGCGCGTCGTCGAGCGTGCAATTCGACTCGAGCACGTCGAGCAGGTGGAAGCGGACCCGGTTCTCGAGGCCCAGCACCAAATCGAGGTTGCGCAACCCGATATCGGCATCGACCAGCGCGACCGTGCGTCCGCGGGCCGCGAGCGCGACGCCCAGGTTCGCGGTCGTGGTCGTCTTGCCGACGCCGCCCTTGCCGGAGGTAACGACCAGCGCCCGGCCGAGCGCTTTCACCGGGACGCTCGCGCCGTTTGGGTGCGCGGCCGAACTCGCTTCGGGGGCCCGCTCGTATGCGTGCATCAGCCTGCCTTCCAGCGCATGAACCAGCGGCCGAGCAGACTCGGTGCTTCGAAGGTGGTAAATGGGACCAACTCGCCTTCGAGCCGGCGTGCAATCTTCTCGTAGATCGCGCCGAGACGCGCATTCGGATCGAAGACCAGCGGCTCGCCGCGATTCGTCGTGTCGATCACTTCCTCGTCGTCGGGCACGATCCCGAGCAACTCGACCCCAAGGATCTCGCAGACGTCGTCGACCGACATCATCTCGCCCGCGCGCACCATCTCGGGCCGCATCCGGTTCACGATCAGACGAACCGGGATGCCGGCGGTGGCGAGCTTGCCGATCACGCGGTCGGCATCCCGGATCGCGCTGACTTCCGGCGTGGTGACCACGATCGCCTCGCTCGCTCCGGCCAGCGCGCTGCGAAAGCCGTGTTCGATTCCGGCCGGGCAATCGATCAGCACGAACTCGCACAAGGTCGCAAGCTCGGCGATCACCTCGCGCATTTGGGCTTCGCTGACCGCCTCCTTCTCGCGCGTTTGCGCCGCCGGCAAGAGCGCGAGCTTTTCCAGGCGTTTGTCGCGCACCAGCGCTTGGCGCAGTTGGCAGCGGCCCTCGACGACCTCGACCACGTCGAAGACGATCCGTTTCTCGACGCCGAGCACGAGATCGAGGTTGCGCAAGCCGATGTCGGTATCGACCAAGGTCACGCTACGTCCGCGTTTGGCGAGCGCGGCGCCGAGATTGGCGGTCGTGGTCGTCTTGCCGACGCCGCCCTTGCCCGAAGTGATGACGATCCGGCGACCGAGGCTCATGTGCGCGCGCGCTCCTGGTAAGGTGCGATCGCGATCCGGCCTTCGCGGACGAACGCGATCTCGGGGAGGCCGCTGCCGCGCTCGGCGCCGGCCGCGATCGCGGTCGCGATCCGAAGCTGGGTCGGCGCGAGTTCGAGTGCGAGGACGCGCGCAGAGAGATCGCCGCGCGCACCGGCGTGGGCCGTTCCGCGCAGCGCGCCAAAGACGAGGATTTCGCCGCTCGCAACCAGTTCCGCGCCGGGATTGACGTCTCCGACGACCACGATGTTGCCGACCTGGTGAAGCGAGCGTCCACCGCGCAGCGTGCCGCGATGGTAGAGCGTCGCCGGGCCCGCTTCGCGGACCGCGCGCGGCGCCCGCTCGGCGTCCGCGC
>JBOHTX010000346.1:0-1864 GCA_050733855.1 Vulcanimicrobiaceae bacterium | reverse complement strand
GCGAAGCGCCGGCGGCGGTACCCGGCGACGGCGAGGGGCTCGGCGACGGCGAAGGGCTCGGCGACGGCGTCGCCGGGATCGGTGTCAGGGTACCGAGCGGTTCCGGCGGGACCGCGATCGAGACGACCTGTGCGCGCGGATCGTAGCTCACGTCGGCGCCGAGCGCGCGTGCCAGCGTCGCCAGCGGGACCACGATCAGCGTCCCGTACGCGCGTGGCGCAACCGGCAACGCGAGCGGTCCGCGTTCGGTGCTCGCGCTACGCGAGCCGAGGGTGATCGTCACCCGATGCGCGCCGCGCTCGAGTTCGAACGCACCGCCCTCCGGTACGATCCGTTGCGCGATCCGCTCGAGATACGGCCGCAGCGGGGCCAAGACCACGCCGCGCGCGACGACGGCAGCCGTCGTCCCGTACACCGGGCTTCCGTCGACGAGCACGGTGACGAAGGCGGCCGCAAGCAGCATCGCCGTTCGCTTCGCGCGCGGCCGCGCGAGTACTTTTTCGCCGTCGCGACGAAGCCCCAAGGCGATGTTCCGGATTTCGGACGCGCGTGCAGCGCTTGCTTCGCTGCTCGGCGTGCTGCTGATCGCCGTCGCGGCGCTCCCTTCGCGTGCCCAGTCGCTCAATGCGGGCACGCTCTTGGGGGCGCCGGTGGTCGTCGTCTACCCCCTCGCGGTGACCGGCGCGACCCATCCCGAAGCCGGCGACCAGATCTCGGTTCTGCTGGCGCAGCGGCTCGCGCAGCTCGGCGGGATCGTGGTGAAGCCGGCGACGCCGGGGACCGATCGCTCCCACTACCTCAGCGCTGCGCTTGCACAGGGCGCGGACTACTACATCGCGGGCTACCTGACGCCGGTCGGCGGCGACGTCTCGATGGTGACCCAAGTGGTCGCAACCGACGCTGGCTTGATCGTCTACAGCTCGACCGCGATCGTGCGCACGTACAACGATGCAGTCGCTCAAGCCGACCCCTTACGGCAAGCGATCCTCGGTCATTCCGGGCGGGCCTACGCGCAACTCGACGAGCCGCCGAGCAGCGCGCCGCCCGAAACTCCCGGCCCCAAGGGTCAGGGCGGATTCAACCTCTCGCACCTCTTCGGGGGCCGCCGGCACGCCGCGCCGCAGGCCGCGCAGTCGTCATCGCCCACGCCTTCCTCTCAGGCCGCCGCTCCGCAGAGCAGCGCTGCAGTGCGCGCAGTGCAGGTCGCGAGCACCCCTCCGAGCGCGCTCGTGACGCTGGTCGGCGGCTCCGCTTCAGCGCAAGCGCGTGGTTACGCGGCGAGCACCCTCTTGCGCGCGCTGATCGCGCACGGCGCGCGGACTGCCTCGCTGCCCGTGACCCCCGACGAAGCGAGCGCGCACGCCGGCGACCTTTGCCGTGCGAACGCCGGCGCGCAGACCCTGTACCTCGGTTCGCTCACGACGGCGAGCGATGCGCACGGCGTGCAGAGCGCGGACTTCGCGCTGGTCGCGCTCGACTGCGACGGCAAGGTGTTGGCGAAGGGCGACGCGCGTTCGCCGCTCGCGCGCCGCGGCGGGCTCGATGCGACCCTGGATGCCCTGGTCCCGCGGGTCCTGGCCTCGCTTACGGCGAGCCTTCGAGCAGTCCGGCCGGGAGCGACATGACGATGGTTCCGGCCTGCACGTCGAGTTCGCGCACGAAGGCCTTTGCGAGCGGCACGAGCGTACGGCCGGGTTCGACAACCAAGCAATCCTGCGCCGGGTAGTGTTCGACCGCGACGACGCGTCCGAGTTCCGCGCCGCGTTCGTCGAGGAGGCGTAAGCCGAGCAGGTCGTCGTCGAAGTACTCGTCCGGCGCGAGCGCGAGCCCGTCGCGCGCGGCCTCGATGCGCGCGCCCACGAGC
>JBOHTX010000345.1:0-1873 GCA_050733855.1 Vulcanimicrobiaceae bacterium | reverse complement strand
GGCGGACCATCAAGGCCGCAAAGACCGCGAAGACGACGAGGAACAGAACGCCCGTCACGGGCTCGCGGTCGAATCGGAAGCCGGGGCCGAGAAACCGAGCACGGAATCGAACGGCGGCAGCGGCTTGCCCGCGACGGCGTCGTCGTAGGTGATCTCAACGACCCGGTCGGCGCGCGCAATCGCGCGATCGGCGGCGAGGTGGTAGCGTTCGAGCACGCTCGCCAGATGGTGCGGCCGGTTTTCGGCGAGCCAGGTACGGCGCACGAGCCCGAGCAGGTCGAGCTGCATGTCGCGCATCTCCCAGAAGTCGTATGTGACGACGTTGAGATCTCGCTCGACGAGCGGTTCGTCGCGTCGCGCAGCGGCGGCGCGGGCCTCGTCGTAGGTCGCGCGCGCTTCGCGTGCGATCTGCAGGTCGCGCCCGAGAACGTCGTAGCGCGCCGCCCCCAACTCCATCGCGGCTGCGGCGTTCGCGTGGAGCGGCGGCGGCGGCACGCGCCGCAGGTGCGCGAGCACCGACTCGGCCGCCAAGCGAAGCGCCGCCACGCGCGCCGGATCGTCGCGGCCAACAATAGCGGGCGCAAACGGATCGGCCCAGTACAGCGCGTCCGGCGGACGGCCGTCGCCGAGCGAACGCAAGAGATCGCGCGCGCGCGCCAGCGCCCGGAAGTCGCGCGCGTACCCGGGATCGTCGCTCGCGAAGAACGCCGGCGCAAAATCCCGGCCGAACCGCGCGCCCGAAACCGCGCCCTGCTCCCAGGCGTTGGCGGCGGCGTAGAACACGGGATACCAGGTCGCATCGAAGAGCGTCTCGCCGTCGTCGTTCCAGACCGTCTGGAAGAGGCCGAGCACCCGCGCCTGCTTGCCGTTCGAAACGAAGGTCGCGATGCTCGGCAGCGCGCGCTCGAGATCGGGATACAGCTCGTTCCAGTTGTCGTCGCCGGGCGCGACCAGCTGCGCGAAGCCGGCGCGCGCGATCGGCTCGATGAAGCGCTCGTAGCTTCGCTCGGGCTCGTAGTGCCAGGTCACGAACACGAGCCGCTTGGGAAGCTCGCCGAAGAGTTCGGGATGGGCGGCCAGCGCGTCGTCCCAGACCAACGGCCGCGCGCCCGCTGCGAGCACGAGGTCTGCGAGCGCGCTCACCTGCGCGGCGTAGACGCGGCCGGCGCCTTCGCGCGCGACCAGCGCCGCACTTTGGCCGCGCCCCAGGTCGAACGGTTCGTCGGAGCCGATGTGAAAGAACGGAACGGGGCCGGTCGCGGCCAGTTCGTCTTCGATCAGGTCGCGAGCGTAGCGCAGGCCGCCGGGATTCGCGGGAGCGAGCAGGTAGCCGTGGGGCGTCTCGGCGAGCGCCGCGTAGCGCTCGAGCCGCAGCGTTCCGTGCATGTGGGCGAAGGTCTGCTGCTCGGGGATGAGCGCGACGTGAAAGCGCCGCGCATAGTGCGCGAGCGTCCGCAGTTGCGCGGGCGCGATACCGTCGCGCGGCGCCGGCAAGAGCTGCCGCGGATCGGCGAAGACGCTCTCCATGTACGGCGAGTAGCCGTTCATCTTGAAGGCGGCGAGCGTGCGGATGCGCAGCTCGAAATAGGACATGGTCGGGATCGGCCCGCGCGAGACGTCGTCGGAGAGGATGCGCCAGCGCAAGGCCGGTGCGTCGGCGATGGCGACGCACGGGATCAGCACCCGCCCGCCGCTGCGTACGGCGAGTTGCGCGAGGGTCGCGAGTGCGTAGAACGCGCCGTCGGAATCCGCGGCCGCGATCGCGATTCCGCTGCGGTCGACGCGCAGCCGGTAGCTTTGCGGCCCGCGCGGCGCGGACGCTCCGCCGAGCACGAGCGCGACCCGCGGGAAGGACGCCGTTCCGGCCAAACGC
>JBOHTX010000344.1:0-1893 GCA_050733855.1 Vulcanimicrobiaceae bacterium | reverse complement strand
CACGCCCGGGATCGCAAGCGCCTCAGGCACGAGGGCTTTCGAGGAAGCGCCGCACGCCGTCCGCAAAATCGGGCGCAACCAAGAGCGGCGCGGGCCCGCCGCCGGCGTCCGCGCCGCCCACCAGAATGCCGGGGATGCCCGCATTGTGCGCCAGTTCGATATCGCTTGCGCGATCGCCGAAGACGACGCTGTGCGCGAGATCGAGGCCGCGCTCCTCGACCGCCCGCCAAATCATCCCCGGCGCCGGCTTGCGGCAATCGCACGTTTCGTCGAGATGGCTGCAATAGTAGAAGGCCTCGATCGCCGCGCCGCGCAGTGCCAAGAGCCGCGCGAGTTCGCGGTGGACCTTCTCGACGTCGGGTTCGCCGAACATCCCGCGCGCCACACCCGATTGGTTGGTCACGACGATCCGCTCGTAGCCGGCCTCCGCAAGCGCCACGAGCGCCGCCGGAACGCCCGGCAGTAAACGGATGCGGCGCGGATCGCCGATGAAACCCGAATCCTCCATCAGCGTCCCGTCACGGTCGAGGAAGGCGGCCGGCTTAGCGATCGCCGCGCTCCGCGTGCGCCCGCGTAAAGAGCGCTTGCTCGACCAGATCGCAGACGATGTGGCCGAGCGCGATGTGGACCTCTTGCACGAGCGCCGCGTAGCCGTCCGGTCCGACGAGCGCGATATCGGCCGCCTCGGCCAGCTTCCCGCCGCCGTTGCCGGAGAAGGCGATCGCGGTCGCGCCGCGCGCGCGCGCTTCTTCGAGTGCGGCCACGACGCTTGGCGAGTTGCCGCTCGTCGAGATTCCGATCACCACGTCGCCCGGCACGGCGAAAGCCTCGACTTGGCGCGCGAAAACGCGCTCGTAACCGAAGTCGTTGGCGATCGCGGTCAGCGCCGAGGTGTTGACGGTCAGCGCCTCGGAAGGCAGCGCGCGGCGGTCGAGCAGAAAGCGCCCGGAAAACTCGGCGGCGAGGTGCTGCGCGTCGGCCGCGCTCCCGCCGTTGCCGCACCACAGCACCTTGCGCCCGGCTGCGAAGGCAGCGACCAGCGCCCGCACGATCCGCTCGACGACCGGTTCGTAACGCTCGGGATCGAGCAGCCCGCGCCGCTCTTCGATCAGTTCGCGAAAGGAACGCGTCCGGCCGTTCAGCGTTCGATCCACACCAGTTCCTCGCCGAGCGCGACCAGCGCGCCGTTTTCGGGGACGATCTTGCGCACGATCCCGGCATATTCGCTCGTGATCTCGTTCATCAGCTTCATCGCCTCGAGGATGCAGAGCACGGCGCCGACCTCCACGCGGTCGCCGACGTCGACGAACGGTTCGGCTCCCGGCGCCGACGCGCGATAGAAGACGCCGACGATCGGCGCGCCGACCACGCTGACGTTCGCCGGCGGCCCACTCGGGGCTTCCTCCACGCTTGGCGGCACGGCCGCTGCGGCCGGCGCGGGCGGCGGGGCGAACGCGTGCGGCTCGCGTGCCACGAGTTCGTAGGTGGCTTCGCCGAAGCGTACGCGCAGCGATTCGAGCCCGTGCTCGCGCACGATCGCGAGCAGTTCCGCGAGGATTTCGCGCTCGTCGGCCATGGCGCGCTACGCCGCGAGCGCGCGGTAGGCGCGCACGATCTCGCAGGCGGCGAGCGCCGGATCGGCGGGGAGCGCGAGCGCGCGCTGTTCGCGCGCGCGCAGGTCGCGCAGCACGATTTCGCCGCGCGCCAGCTCCTCGTCGCCGAGGATCAGCGCGGCCCGCGCGCCGACGGCATCCGCCCGCTTCAAGTGAAGCGCCACTTTGGCTTCGCGGTAATCGATCGCGACCGGCGGCGCATCCTCCGTTCGCCGCAGCGCGGCGACCAGCGTCAGCGCACGCTCGCGCGCCGCCGCACCGAGCGGCACGACCGCGATCC
>JBOHTX010000343.1:0-1917 GCA_050733855.1 Vulcanimicrobiaceae bacterium | reverse complement strand
GACCTCCGCCCCGCGGGTCTTGCGATCCGCGGAGCGGAGGTCCGCCGCCCTTGAAAAAACGGGGCGGCGTGCCCCCCGTTGGCCCCTGGGCCGCCACTCGGCGGCCCATTGACACGATCCCAGGCGAATCGAGAAAGCCCACATGCGAATCTCCGCTCCGCTCGCTCCGCTCCTCGCCGCAGCCCTCGGGCTCGGCCTGTTCCTCGCCGCACCGGCCGCCGCTCGCGCCTCAGGCGATCTGCGCGTCTGTGCCGATCCCGACTACTTGCCGTACTCCGACCGCGCCGGAAAGGGCTTCGAAAATCAAGTCGCGAGCTACGTCGCGCAGGCGCTCGGCGACCACCTCGTCTACTACTGGTATACGACTCGCGGTCCCGGCGGCTATAGCCAGTTCCTGACGGACACGCTCTACAAAAAGAAGTGCGACGTCGTGATGGACATCCCGTACGCCGCCGATGCGGTGCTCACGACCCGGCCGTACTACATCTCGTCGTACGTCTTCGTCTTCGATAAAAAGAAGAACTACGATATTACGTCGCTGGACTCGCCGGCGCTGCGGAACCTCAAATTGGGCTTCGAAGCCGATACCCCGGTCGAGGACGGCCTCAAGTTGCGCTCGCTGATCTATCACGCGGTCGCGTTCGATACGGCCGATGCACCCGGCGTCTCGAGCGCCGCAATCCTCGATGCGGTCAAGCACGGGCAGATCCAGGTCGGCTTGACCTGGGAACCGGCGATCGGCGCGTTTCTGCGGGACTATCCGAACTTGGATATCGTCTCGATCCCGAATTCGCGAGCGCTCGGTTCGCCCGAACAGTACTCGTTTCCGATGTCGATGGGCGTGCGCAACAACGACGCCTCGCTCCATAACAAGCTCAACTACGTGATCGCGCGCGACAAGACCGCGCTGACCGAGATTCTGACGCGCAACGGCGTCAAACTGTACACCCCGAGCGTGGCGGTCCAGTAAGGACGCGAAAGGAGCGGTATGTCTGAGAACGGCAAGCCCCGCATCGGAATCGTCGGGGTCGGGCGCATGGGTGCCAACATGGGTTTGCGCCTGCATGACCTCGGGTACCGGATCGCAGCGGTCTACGACGCGCGCCCCCAGACGGCGCAGCAGGTCGCGAAGGAACTCGGAGCGACGGCCGCAACGACGTTGGCAGACGTCACCCGGGCAAGCGACCTCGTGCTGACGGTGGTCAGCGACGACGCCGCGCAGTTGGGACTCTACGGCGAGAGCGGCGATTCGCTCTTGAGCGATGCGAACGGCAAGATTTTCCTCAATTGCGCGACCGTCGCCCCGCAGACGCACATCGAATCGGAGCGCCGCGCCAAGGCGCACGGCGCGGCCGCGGTCGAGGCCTGCATGGCCAGCTCGATCACGCAGGCGCGCGAGGGCACGCTCTATTTGATGATCGGCGGAGAGCGGGAAACGTTCGAACGCGTGCGGCCGCTGCTCGAAGCGATGAGCAAATCGCTGCGCTACATCGGCCCCGGCGGCAGCGCGGCCAAGGTCAAAGCGCTCGTGAACATGGTGATGAACATCAACACAGCCGGACTGGCCGAAGGGCTCGGGCTCGGGGAGGCGCTCGGCCTCGATCTGACGATGCTGCGCGAAGTTTTCTCGCAGACCGGCGCCAACTCGCGCGTGCTTGAGACCGATGGTCTCGACATGCAGAACCACGAGCACGACGTCTACTTTTCGGCGGCGCATGCCGCCAAGGATTCGCACATCGCGACCGCGCTGGCGGAAAGCGCCGGCTTGAAGCTGCCGCTGGCCGAAGCGACCGCCGCACAGTACGACCGGATGAAAGCCCTCGGGCTCGGCGAGATCGATAAGTCCGGGATCGCCGAACTCACCTTCAAATCGCGGCGCGCAACCGAAGCGGCCGCACCCGCACGCTAGTCCTCAAC
>JBOHTX010000342.1:0-1919 GCA_050733855.1 Vulcanimicrobiaceae bacterium | reverse complement strand
GACGACGACCCTGCGTACGATCAGCGGTCTCGTTCGCATTTCACGCGGACGGATTCGATTCGGCGGGAGCGAGATCGCGCGCCTTTCGCCCGACCGGATCGTTGCGTTGGGCGTGGGGCACGCGCCCGAAGGGCGCCGCGTGTTCACGCGGATGTCGGTGCGCGAGAATCTCGAACTCGGGGCATTCACGCGCTCGCGCGGCGAACTGGCCGAGGGCTTCGAGCGGATGCTCGCGCTCTTCCCGCGACTGCGGGAACGCTTGGGGCAACGGGCCGGGACCCTCTCCGGCGGCGAGCAGCAAATGCTTGCGATCGCGCGGGCACTCATGTCGCGGCCGCGCCTCTTGATGCTCGACGAGCCGTCGCTCGGGCTCTCGCCGCTGTTGGTCACGACGATCTTCGGCGTGATCCGCGACATCAGTGCCGCCGGCACGACGGTGCTGTTGATCGAGCAGAACGCACGCCAGGCGCTTGCCCTCGCGCAGCGCGGGTATCTTCTGGAGAGCGGGCGGATCGTGCTCGAAGCGAGCGCCGCTCGCCTGGTCTCGGACCCGGCCGTGCAGGCCGCCTACCTCGGCGGCCCATCGTAAGTCCGTCAGCCGGCGCGGGTGGCGCGGGCCTCGAAGAGCGGGTCGGCACCGTAGACCGGTTCGCCTTCGACGACCGTTGCCAGCACGTCGTAGGCAGGGCTCCACAGCGAGAGATCGGCGCGCTTGCCGGCGGCCAGCGTCCCGCACTCATCGTCGATCCCGAGCAGGTGCGCGGGCGCGGCCGTCGCGCAGACGACCGCGCGCTCGAATGGGATGTCGGCGTATTCGATCAAGTTGCGAACGGCGCGGTCGACGTGCAGCGCACTGCCGGCGATCGTGCCGTCTTCGGCGCGGACGACGCCGCCTTCGCTGCGGTAGCCGCTCCCGGTCGGCGCCATGTAGTCGGTCGCCAGCACCATCCGCTCGCCGAGCGTGCGGTACAGCACGTCGATCATGACGGGCGCCACGTGGTAGCCGTCGCAGATCGCCTGCACGGTCGTGCGCGGTTCCTGGATGAAGGCCGCGATCAGCGAGGGATCGCGATGATCGAGCGGCGGCATCCCGTTGAAGGCGTGCGTGAGCGTGCGGAAGCCGAGCCCGATCGCAAGCTTGCCGTCGCGGTACTTGGCCGCGGTGTGGCCGGCGGAGCAGACGATGCCGCGCGCGGAAAAAAAGCGCGCGACCTCTTCGACACCGTCGACTTCCGGAGCCATCGTCACCATCACGAGCGTGCCGCGCGCAGCATCGATCAGCGCTTCGGCACGCTCGAGGGTCGCGGTCAGCAGCCAGTCGTGACGGTGAATCCGCCGAAACTTCGGGTTGAGAAACGGCCCTTCGAAATGAATCCCGAGGCAGCGCGCGCCGAGCGGCTGGCCGCGCTCGATTAATCCGTGCGCCGCTTCGGCGATCTCGCTGGCCGCGTGCAGCATCGATTCCCAGGGCGCCGTCATCACCGATGCAACGAAGCCGGTCGCGCCTTGCGCCGCGTAGGCTCCCGAAGCCGCTTCGACCGCGTTCCCTTGGTCGCGATTGAAGAGCATGTCGTCCGCGCCGTTGGTGTGCACGTCGATCAGTCCGGGTGCAACGAGCGTCCCGGCGGGCAACGCAACGTCGCTCGGACCTTCGCCGGGAAGAATCGCCGCGATCCGTCCGCGTTCGACCGCGATCCGTCCGAGCAACGCCTCGCCGGTGCCGAGGGCGAGCCGCGCAGGGCCGAGGACGTAGGTTCGGGCCACGCTGCGAGGCTTCGGGAGGTTCCGGGGTGCTACCTCGACGCGCCGTCGTTTGAACCGAGGAAGCGTGCGAGCGCCCCGTACAAACGCGAACGCGCCGGGGGGCCGCCGGCGAGCGACGCCGCTGGGCTCGCTGGCGCGGGCGCTCGGCTCGCGGG
>JBOHTX010000341.1:0-1922 GCA_050733855.1 Vulcanimicrobiaceae bacterium | reverse complement strand
CTTCCGGCCCGGATCGTCCGGCTCGCCCCGGAGACGGCGGCGGCTGCCGGGCGTAGCGGGCGAGGATGACGCTCGCCTGCGCGCTCGTTCCGGATTTCCCGGTCGCGTTCGCACGGCTGCGGACTCCGGAACTGCGGGTGGAGGCGCTCGTCGTCGTCGACCGGCCGGGCGGAAGCGGGCGGGTCCTCGCGCTCGATCCCGAGGCCGGCCGGCTCGGCGCGCGGGTCGGGATGACCGCCGCCCAAGCGGCCGCGGCCGCCTGCGTGACCCGGCAGGTCCTGCACGATGCACCGGCCGCGCGCGACTTGTGGGAACGGGCGCTCGAGCGGCTCGAGTGGGCCTCGCCGCTGGTCGCCGACCGCGGCGAGGGGACGGCCGTGCTCGAGATGCGCGGGATCCCGGGCGGGTCGCGCCGCTGGTTCGCGAGCATCCGCGAGGCCTTCGCCGACGACCCCGACCTGGCGGCGCTTCCGCTGCGGGTCGCGCTCGGGCCGAACCCCTTCGTCGCCGGGGCGGCGGCCGCCGTCCGCGACGGGACGATCGTCGAAGAAGCCGCGGCGGCGGCCTTCCTGGCACCGCTCCCGCTCGCCGTGCTCGGGCTTCCACCGGCCCTCGAGGAACGGCTCGCGCTGCTCGGGATCGCGACCCTGGGGGCGCTCGCCGCGCTGCCGCACGGACCGTTCGTGCGCCGCTTCGGGCCCGCGGCCGCCGGCTGGCACGCGCTCGCGCAGGGGATCGACGAGCGCCCCTTCGTTCCGCGTCCGCGGCGTCTGCGGATCGAGCGCGCGCGCTTCGGCGAGGGCGCCGCCGAACGCGAGGAACAGCTCCTCTTCGCGCTGCGGGGGCTCGTCGCCGAACTCGCAGGCGACCTCGCGGCGGCCGGAATGCGGGCCGGGGCGCTCGGCCTCGAACTCGAGTGCGAAGACGGCGCATGCGTCGCGCTCCCGGTCGCCGTCGCGCAGCCGACCGCCGCGGCCGAGACGCTCTTCGATCTCGTGCGCGCCCGCCTCGAAACAACGACGCTCGCGGCCCCGGTCGTCGGTCTGCGGCTGCGCGCCGAACGCCTCGAAGCCGGCGGCGGCGAGCGCTCGCTGTTCGCGGCCGGCGATCCCGAACCCGAACGGGTCGCGGTCGCCCTCGCCCGGCTCGAAGCGAGCGACGCGGGGGCGGCGCTGCGGGCGCGGGTCGTCCCCGCTCACCGCCCCGAAGCGCGCGCACACTACGAGCCCTTCTCCGCGCGCGGGCTCGAACGGCGGCCGGGCGCTCCGCGAGCGGCTACGAACGATCCGCACGCGACCCTCGTCTACCGCGTTCTCGAGCCGCGCGCGATCGAAGTCCGTTTGCGGGCCGGGCTCCCGGCGCAGGTCGAAGGACGCGCGGTTCTCGAGGTCGCGGGACCGTGGCGGGTCGACGAAGCCTGGTGGGCCGAGGCGCTCGATAGCGCCCGCCGCCCGCTCGCCCACGACGCCTTCGACGTGTTGCTCGAGGACGGCCGCCTCTGCCGCATCGTACGCGAAGGGACCCGCTGGTCGCTCGCCGGCTGCTACGACTAGCGTTCGGGAGGCTAGTGCTCGACGTTGCGCTGCAGGACGATCCGCGAGTGCGCGTAGTCGAAGTCGAGCGTGAAGTACGAGAGTAGCTGGCCGCCGATGAGGCCGTCCACGTCCGGCGCTTCGAAGCCGGGCGCGTTCTCCGTGATGAGGGCTTGCGGCTCTTGGAAATCGACCGGACCGAAGCGGAACGAGCGCACTTGCGTGAGCCGCGTCTGCAGCGCGCCGCCGATACCCCTGACGTGGAACCGCTCTTGCAACGCACCGGTAGCGATCGGGTCGAGGACCAGGTTGCTCGAGCCGCTGTCGATCGCGAAATCGAGTCCGCGTCCAGCGATCGTGACGCGCACGATCACTTTCTGATTTCCGAAG
>JBOHTX010000340.1:0-1930 GCA_050733855.1 Vulcanimicrobiaceae bacterium | reverse complement strand
GGCCTGGCTCTTCGAACTGAAGTGGGACGGCTATCGGGCGCTCGTGCGGATCGAGCGCGACGGCACGGTCGACATCAGCTCGCGCAGCGGCAAGGACTTCACCGCAAAATTTCCCGAGCTGGCCGAACTCGCCGAGGCCTTTAACGAGCGGCCGGTGCTCGTCGATGGAGAGATCGTGGTGCTCGACGACGAGGGGCGGCCCTCGTTCGAAGCACTGCAAGAGCGCCTCGACCGCTTCGGGCGCGCGCAGCCCGAGCGCAATCCGGTGACCTTCGTCGCCTTCGATCTGCTCTACGGCAACGGGCGCGATCTGCGCAGCGAGCCGCTCGAAGCGCGCAAGGCGGCCCTGGAAGGAATCCTGACCGGCGTGGGACCCGCGATGTCCAGCAAACACGTCGTCGGCGACGGCAAGCAACTCTTTGCGCTGGCGCGCGCCCGCGGACTCGAGGGGATCGTCGCCAAGCGGCGCGCCTCGACGTACCAGGAGCGCCGCTCGCGCGACTGGCTCAAGATCAAGATCGCGCTCCGCCAAGAGTGCGTGATCGCCGGCTGGACCGAGGCGCGCGGAAGCCGCTCGCACTTCGGCGCGCTGCTGGCCGGCGTCTACGACGGCGACGAGCTCGTCTATGTCGGCTCGGTCGGCACTGGCTTCGACGAGCGCAACCTCGCGGTGATCGCCGCTCGCCTGGCGCCGCTCGCACGCAAGACGTCGCCCTTCGCACAGGTCCCGAAAACCGATGCGCCCGCGCACTGGGTGGCGCCCAAGTTGGTCGCCGAAGTCTCGTTGCGCGAATGGACGCGCGACGGGATGATGCGCCATCCGGTCTTCATCGCGCTGCGCGACGACAAGCCGCCGCGCGAGGTCGTGCGCGAGATTCCCGCGCACGCGCACGGGGTGGCCTGATGGCGGCGACCGCAAAGCGCACCACCGAGACGCTCGAGATCGGCGGGCATTCGCTCGTCCTCTCCAACCGGAACAAGCTGCTATGGCCCGCCGACGCCATCAGCAAGGGCGATCTCATCGACTACTATCGCGCGGTCGCGCCGTCGATGCTGCCGCATCTGCGCGGCCGCCCACTGACGCTCGAGCGCTATCCGAACGGCATCGACGAGGCATCGTTCTTCGAAAAGCACGCGCCGCGGGGCCTCCCCGCTTGGATTCCGACGCTGCGCGTACCGAGCGATTCGGGCCGGCACGCCCCGATCGACTTCATCCTCTGCAACGACGAAGCGGCCTTGGTCTACGTCGCCAATCTGGCCGCGATCGTGCTGCACGTCTGGACCTCGCACGAAGGCGCGCTCGACCGTCCGGAATTTCTCTTCTTCGATCTCGATCCCGACCAGACGTGTACGGTCGGCCGGCTTGGGAGCGTGGCGCTCGCCGTGCGCGCGACGCTGACGGAACTGGGCCTTGCCCCGGTCGTAAAATCGTCGGGTGGCTCGGGCCTGCACCTCGCGGTTCCGCTTGCGCTCGAGTACGAGTACGAGTTCTGCCGAGGCTTCGCCGAACTGATCGCGCGGCGCGTCCACGAGCGCGTTCCGGAGGCAACGACCCTCGAGCGGATGCCCGCCAAGCGGCCGTCCGGTACCGTCTACCTCGATTACGTCCAGGTCGGCAAGGGAAAGACGCTGGTCGCCCCGTACAGCGTGCGGCCGCGGGCCGGAGCCCCGGTCTCGACCCCGCTCGAGTGGCCCGAGATCGAGGCGCTCGCGCGCAAGCGCACCCGCGGAACCGAGGCAGAGTTCGCCCGCTATACGCTGAAGAACATCCCGAAGCGCCTCGCCGAGCGCGGCGACCTGTGGAGCGGGGCGCACTGGAAGCCGCAGAAACTCGAACGCGCGCTCGGGCGAGCCCAAAAACTCTGGCGGTAAACGAACGGCACGACGAAGAGGAACACGGTATGGCGCATTCGATCTGGTCGGGGGCGAT
>JBOHTX010000339.1:0-1938 GCA_050733855.1 Vulcanimicrobiaceae bacterium | reverse complement strand
CGAGCTGGTGTTCCGAGACCGGGACGACCACCGCTTGCACGGGCGCGAGCCAAGCCGGAAAGGCGCCGCCGAAGTGCTCGATCAGGACGCCAAAAAAGCGCTCGAGCGAGCCGGCTAGCGCCCGGTGGATCATGACCGGCCGATGCTGGCCGCCGTCGCTCCCGCGATACGAGAGAGCGAAGCGCTCCGGCAAGACGAAGTCGACCTGCACCGTCCCGAGCTGCCAGGGCCGGCCGAGCGCATCGCGCACCTGGATATCGAGCTTGGGGCCGTAGAATGCCCCGCCGCCCGGATCGGTCTCGTAGGGCAAGGCGCGCGAGGCAAGCGCCGCTCGGATCGCCTGCTCGGCGACCGCGTCACTCGGCACGCGCACCTGCTCTTCGCGGGTCGAGAGCGCGTAGGTCACGTCCTCGAATCCGAAGGCGCGGACCAGGCGCAGCGCTTCGTCGGCCGTCTGCTCGAATTCCGCTTGCAGTTGTTCGGGCGTGCAGAAGAGGTGTGCGTCGTCCTGGGTGAAGCCGCGCACGCGGGTGGTGCCGTGCAGCGTCCCGCTGCGTTCGAAGCGATAGACCGTCCCGAACTCGGCATAGCGCAGCGGCAGCTCGCGATACGAGCGCAAGGCGCTACGGTAGATCAGGATGTGGCCGGGACAGTTCATCGGCTTCAAACGAAAGCGCTGCCCCTCGACCTCGATCGGACCGAACATGTTCTGCGCGAAATTTTCCAGGTGGCCGGAAATCTCGAAGATTTTCTCGCCCAGGATGTGCGGCGTCACGACCGGCTGGTAGCCGCGCTCGCGCAGCCCCTCGCGAATGAAGTTCTCCACCAGCCCGCGCACGAGCGTGCCCTTGGGGTGCCAGAACACGAGCCCGCCGCCGGCCTCCTCTTCGAGCGAAAAGAGGCCGAGTTCCGGTCCCAGGCGACGATGATCGCGGCGGCGTGCTTCCTCGATGCGCTCGAGATACGCGCTCAGCTCGCCCTGCGTGTACCACGCCGTTCCGTAGATGCGCTGCAGCATCGGGTTGTGCTCGTCACCGCGCCAATACGCACCGGCGACGCTCGTCAGCTTCAAGGCCCCGATCGCGCCGGTCGAGTGGGCGTGCCCGCCGCGGCAGAGATCGGTGAAATCGCCGATGGTGTAGAGCGTGATCGGCTCGCCCGCCGGGATCTCGCGCGCGATCTCGAGTTTGAAGGGATTGTCCGCGAAGCGGGCGAGCGCGCCTTCGCGCGTGGTCCGCTCGCCCGTCATCGGGTAGTCGGCGGCCACGATCTCGCGCATGCGCGCTTCGAGCCGTTCCAGGTCCTCGGGACCAAACGGCAGCTCGCGCGCGAAGTCGTAGTAAAAGCCGTCTTCGATCGCGGGCCCGATCGTCGGCTTCGCCTCCGGGAAGAGCTCCTGCGCGGCGTAGGCCAGCACGTGCGCCGCCGTATGGCGCAATTCGTCGAGCGTCGGTCGATCGTGCGGGAGCGGAGCGGCCTGCATGGCGGACCGCTTTGGCCGCGGCGGCAAGCGAGGCCTCGCGCCGCGCCCCCGGCCCCGCGAACCCGCGCAACCACACGCGCAACCGGGAGCCGGGGCGGCGCTCGTCGTCCACGCGTCGATCAATACCGAGTTGCGTGCGGTCGTCGGCGGCACGATCCGGGCCTCGTTCGTTTCGTTTGCAATCGGAACCGTGGCGCTCGCCGTGGCGACGCTCGCGCTCGCCGGGCCATGGCCCCTCGCCGGCCGGCCCGCTCGCGCATCCCTGGTGGCTCTGGCTCGGCGGCCTGATCGGTGCGACCTACGTGATCGCGACGATCGTCCCGCTGCGCGTCCTCGGCGCGCTGCTGATCGTGGCGGGCGTGGTCTTGATCCGCCGCTGACCTCCGCGGAGCGGCGCAGCGGGAGGCTATGGTCAGAACTAGTCAGAACGGGGCGCGCGGGGGAGGGCGTATGGC
>JBOHTX010000338.1:0-1969 GCA_050733855.1 Vulcanimicrobiaceae bacterium | reverse complement strand
CCGTATGTCGTGCGGGTCGCCGAACGGGCCGAACGCGGCGCGCGCGCGGCGCTGACGAACGAGGCCGGACCCGTCGGCGAACACGCGCGCGCACTGTTCGGCGCCTGCGAGGAGCTGGCGGTCTCGGTTCGCCGGATCGCGACGGCCGAGCGCGGCACGCTCTGGTCGGCGGCGTTCTTGCTCGAGCGCGAACGCGCGGTCAGTCTCGCCGAGCGCACCGAGGCGAGCGCGGAACGCGGCTCGGCGCTCGGTGTGAGCGCTTATCTCGAACCGCCGCACGCCCCGTTTTCGTTCGCGTGAGCGAGGCACCGAGCGCGGTTCCGACGATCGCGGTCCTCCCGGGCGACGGGATCGGCCGCGAGGTGACCGCCGCCGCCGCGCGCGTCCTGCGAGCGGTGCGGCCAGATTGCCGGTACGAGGAAGGAGCCGTGGGCGCCGCTCCGCTCGATGCGCAGGGCAGTGCCTATCCGGCCGCGACCGACGCGCTCGTGCGCCGCAGCGCCGCGGTCCTGTTCGGCGCCGTCGGCGATCCACGCTACGACGGCGCGCCCTCGGGACGGCGCCCGGAAGATGCGATCTTCGCGCTGCGCAAGAACTTCGATCTGTTTGCGAACCTGCGTCCGGTGCGGATGCTCGCCGGCCTCGAAGGCGCCTCGACGCTGCGCGCGGAGATCGTGCGCGGCGTCGATCTGGTGGTCGTGCGCGAAACGACCTCGGGGCTCTATTTCGGTTCGCCGAAGGGAACGGAGCTGCGCGACGGCGTCGAGACGGCCGTCGATACGATGGTCTATCGCGCCCCCGAGATCGAGCGCGTCGCCCGCGTTGCCTTCGAACTCGCGCGCGCGCGGCGCGGGCGCGTGACCTCGGTCGACAAGCAGAACGTGCTCGAGTGCTCGCGCCTGTGGCGGCGCGTCGTCTCGCGCGTGCATGCGGAGGCGTATGCGGATGTTGCGCTCGATCACCTGCTGGTCGACAACGCCGCGATGCAATTGCTGCGCGAGCCGGCCCGCTTCGACGTGATCCTGACCGAGAACACCTTCGGCGATATCCTCAGCGACGAAGCGGCAATGCTGACCGGCTCGCTCGGGAATCTTCCGAGCGCGACGCTCGGGGCCGCGACTCAACCCTGGGGACGCTTCGGACTCTACGAGCCGATCAGCGGCAGCGCGCCCGATATCGCCGGTCGCGGGATCGCGAACCCGATCGCCGCGATCCTCTCGGCCGCGCTGCTCTGCCGCTACAGCCTCGGCGACGAGCGCTCGGCCACGGCGATCGAAGGCGCGGTCGCCGCCGCGCTCGCTGCCGGCGCGCGCACCCGCGACCTTGCCCGCAACGGCGAAGCGGCGCTCGGTACCGACGCGTTCACAGCACGCGTGCTGGCGGAACTCCCCATGAAGGCGGAGGCTCCGCCCGCTTCGATCTAATTTGCTGCTCGGTCCGCTGCTTGGCCCGGTTCCTGTGCATTGCAATCCACGCCGCCTTTACCACCGACCCCGTTATTTGCCTCTGCGCCGCCCTCGGCGTGCGCCTGATCCGAGCGTTGCAGGCTAGCTGCCTTCGCAGCTCAGGCGTTGCCTCAATTACGGAGTCTTTGGCGCAGATTCTTCGGCAATCTTCTTGAGCGCCGCCGTTAGCTTGCTTTGCTCCGGCAAATCGTGACCCATCGCCTTACTATATGCGGTCGTGGCGGCGACTAACGATTGCTTGAGACGTGCAAGAGCGATCGGCGACAGACTAAATCGCCCAATCTCGATGAACTGCCACGCGTTTACCAAGAAACCAGAGCGATCTTCGCTACTCTCCCGCATTTCGTATACGTGAAGGTCGAACGCGCCACCGTCGAACCGTACTTCGAAGTTCGTGGCTCTCGCGCTAGTCGCATCGAGCGGCGTTACCATGGTGGCGCTCGGTGTCGCGGGTTTCGTACGCTCCAAGTTCCGCCTCCCGACGGTAGCGAGGCGACCAGCGT
>JBOHTX010000337.1:0-1982 GCA_050733855.1 Vulcanimicrobiaceae bacterium | reverse complement strand
AACGCATCCAGACCCTGATCGAGGAAGCGAATCGCCTGCTGCGGGCCCTCGATGAAAAGACCGGAGGGTAACCTGCTCGCGCCCGCGCCGCCGGCGGCGGGCGATCTGGTCGAGATCGAATGCACGGACCTGATCGCAAAGACCGGCCAAGCCGTCGGCCGCGCCGATGGTTTCGTCGTCTACGTTCTCGGGCCGCTGCCTGGAGAGCGGGCGCGGGTGCGGCTCGTGACGGTCAAAGCGAACTACGCGGTCGGCGAACTGGTCGAGCTGCTTTCGCGCTCGCCCGAGCGCGTCGAGCCGTTTTGCGACGTCTTCGGTCGCTGCGGCGGCTGCCAACTGCAACATCTCGCCTATCCGGCCCAGCTCGCGTGGAAGCGACGCGTCGTGGAAAGTGCGCTCGCGCGCCTGGGAGGGATCGCGGACCCGCAGGTGGCGCAACCGATCGGCGCCGAGCGGTCGCGCGCCTATCGCAACAAGATGGCGCTGGTCATCGCGCCGGGCCCGGCCCTCGGCTTCTATGCGGCGGGAACGCACGACGTGGTGCCGATCGAGCGCTGTCCGATCGTTGCACCGGCGCTGGAACGCGTGCTCGAAGGCCTGCGCGAACTCGCGGGCGACCCCGGCCACGGCGCCGTTCTGGGCGGCGTGCGCCACGTCGTTGCGCGCGGCGCGGAAGCGAGCGGCGAGGTCGTCGTTTCGTTCACCACCGACCGGCCGTCGCAAGCCCTCGCCGGCGACGCGGCGGCGGTCGCGCGGCAGCTCGCGGGCGTGGTCGGGATCGCGAACTCGTTCGAACCACCGAGCGCCAACGCCGTGATGGGCCGGCTCGCGCGCAACCTGTGGGGCCGGCCCGAAATCGAGGAGCAGATCGGCGCCTTGCGCCTGCGGGTTTCGCCGGCTTCGTTCTTCCAGATCAATCGCGAGATCGTGGCCGCGCTCTTCGCCTTTCTCGCTCCGCACCTGCGCGCCGAGGTGCGCATGCTCGATCTCTATTGCGGCGCCGGAACCTTCGCGCTCTTCTTCGCGGCGCAGGGCGCGCGGGTCGTGGGTTTCGAGGAAAACTCGTATGCGGTCGCCGAGGCCAACGCCAATGCCGCGCGCAATGGTCTCGACGACCGCATCTCGATCCTCGGCGGAAAAGTCGAGGCCTCGCTGCGCGCGCCGCTCGGTAAACGGGCGCTGGAGGCCGCCGAGATCGCCTTTCTCGATCCGCCGCGCAAGGGCAGCGACGAAGCGACCCTTGGGGCGCTCGTGCTTGCTCGGGTTCCGCGCATCTGGTACCTCTCGTGTAATCCGGCAACGCTCGCTCGCGACCTCGCGATCTTGCGCGCGGGCGGATACGCACTCGAGTTCGTCCAACCGTTCGACATGTTTCCGCAAACCGGCCACGTCGAGGCCCTCGCCCTGCTGCGGTGTACCGAACTCGCTCCGCTCCGGCCCTGATGGAACGCGAACCGATCGATATCGCCTACGTCGCGGCGCTCGCGCACATCGCGCTCTCGGACGACGAGCGCGTGCGTTTTGGGGCGCAGCTCGGCGCGCTCTTCGAAGCGGTCGAGACGCTGGCACGCCTGCCGCTCGATGAGATTCCGGCGAGCGCCTCCGTGATCGACTTCGATGCCGAACCGCGCGAGGACGTTGTGGTTCGCTCGCTCGACCGCGAGACGTTTCTGGCGGGCGCACCGGCGCGCGAGGGACCGTACGTGCGGGTGCCGCGGATCATCGCCGAAGCGTGAGCGACCCGCTCGAACTCGGTGCGCGCGAACTCGCGCGCGCGGTGGCCGAGCGCGAGATCTCGGCGCGCGAGATCGCGGAGGCGGCGCTTGCGCGGATCGCTCAGCGCGACGGCGCGGTCGGCGCTTTTCTCTCGCGGACGGAGACGCTCGCGCGCCAAGCGGCCGCCGAGGTCGACCGCCGGATCGCCGGCGGCGAGCGGCTCCCGCTCGCGGGCGTGCCGCTGGCGCTCAAGGACAATCTCTGCC
>JBOHTX010000336.1:0-1989 GCA_050733855.1 Vulcanimicrobiaceae bacterium | reverse complement strand
TGTAGCGGCCGCCCACCGCCAGGGCGTGCAGGGCGGGCAGTGTCGCGACGAGGGCAAGCGCGCTCGCCGGGACGGCGCTCACCGCGAAGCCGCGCAGCGCGACCGTTCGGCGCCAGCTGGCGGCGGTCCCGAAAAAGAGCGCGGCCGCACCCAAGGCGAGCCCCGGGGCCTTGAGCAGCGGCCCGAGGCCCAGCAGGAGCCCGCCAGCGAGCGAGCGGCCCGAACGCAGCGCGGCTAGCCCCCCCAGGAGCGCAAGCAGCAGGAAGGCGTCGTTGTGGCCTTCGGCGACCGCCCAGAGCGCTGCCGGATTGCAGGCGTACGCCGCCAGCAGAGGGGAGCGCCTGGTCCCGTCCTCGGCAGTGGCCAGCGCTCGCTCGGCGAGCGGGATCGAGCCGAGGAACGCAAGCGCGGCGCACGCGCGCAGGCCGAAGAGGACTGCGCCGGGCGCCGCCGGGCCGAAGACGCCCACGAGCGCAAGCGCCGGGACGAGCGACAGGGGGCCGTAGACGCAGGGCGGGAAGGCGCCGCTCCACTGCAGGCGGGCGGCTTCGAGGATCGGGTCCGCGAGGGCGGCGGGGGCGGCGCCGAACGGGTCGATCCCGCGCAGCGCCAGATCCCCATAGGCGGCATAGGCGTACACGTCGCTCGAGAAGACGAGCGGCCACGCGAGCGCGAGCGCGAGCCCGAGACCCGCCGCGAGCAGGATCGCGGGGCGCACCTCCCGCGCCTCGCCCTCGAGCGCGCCCGAGCGGATCGCGACCAGCAGCACGAGCGCGCCCGCCACGACGGTCGCGACCAGAATGGCAACTGCGTCGATCCCGAGTCGGCCCCAGGCGGTCGCAACCACCAGCGGTTGGTTCAGTGCCGTAGCAACGACGGACGGCGCGTGCGGTGCCGCGTGCGCGAGCAGCGCGCGTTCGGCGAGCGCGCCAAGTGCGAAGGCGCCCGGAATTCCAAGCAGCGCGCGGAGTGCGCGGCCGCTCACGACGTCGCGGCCCGGCTTGGCGCCGGGCTGCGCAGCGCATCGGCCCGCGCCGCGCCGAGGGCGAGCGCAATCCACCACAGCTCGCCGACCTTCGGATAGAAGACCAGCAGATCGACCGTTTGGTGCAATGCGAGCACCACGCTCGCGCCGAGCGCACCGAGGATCAACGGCTCGCGCAGCGGCCCGCGTGCAAAAGCGACGATCGGAGCGATGACGGTTGCGAGCGTCGCGACCAAGAGCACGATTCCGCCTTCGGCGAGCGCCTGCAGGTACAGGCTATTGGCGTGCGTGCGAATCCCGTGCAAGCCCACGCTCCCGAGTTCGCGCTCGTAGTTGCCCGCGCCGATTCCCAGCAGCGGCGAGCGTCGCCACAGCACGAGGGCCGCGTGCCACAACTCGCCGCGATGTCCCACCGCTCCCGTTTGCGCGGGATCGCTCGCCGAGCCGGCGTAGAGCGCAAGCGCGAGCAACGCGCGCAGATCGCCGGTCGCAAGCACGGCGCGTAGCCCGTTTGCGAATGCGCCCGCAACGAGGCCGGCGAGCAACGCGAAGGTTGCGGGCGAGCGGCGCGTGCGTCCGCACAGCAGTGCGACCAGCGAGAGCCCGATCAAGGTCGAAACGATCCCGGCCCGCGAGAGGGTCAGCAGGAGGGCCGCCGCGCCGAGCGCCAGCGCCGCGATTTCCAGCGGTAACGCCCCGCGCGCGAGCGCCAGCGCCAGGACCAGCGGCAGCGCGATGCCGAGATAACCGGCGAGCTGATTGGGGCCTTCGAGCGGTCCCGCGATCCGCGCGATCGGATGGCCGAGCAAGAGCGTAACGGACGGCGCGCCCGCAATCGCTTGCGCGAGCGCAACCAGCGCGACGACGCCGAGCGAGCCTGCGAGCGCAAGTCGCAGTGGACGCTCGTCGGGATCGGCGCGGTCCGCCAGCGCGACGAGCGCGAAGAGCGCGAGGTATTCGAATGCCTTGAGCGTCTCGCGAAGCGCGGGAATTCGGTACTGCGC
>JBOHTX010000335.1:0-1990 GCA_050733855.1 Vulcanimicrobiaceae bacterium | reverse complement strand
CGCTCGCTTCGTGCGCCGGCCCGATTCCGATGCGCACGCCCGCGATGCCGCCGGGCGCCGCTTCGCCGGAGGGGGCCGCCGCATCTTCGGCTTCGCGAGACGCCCGCAGTCGCTCGCCGAGATCGAGCCGGCGCCGCCGCAGTTCGAGTGCGCGCCGGTCGATTTCGTTGCGGCGCATCTGCACGTCGAGGGTGCGGCGCTCGAGTTCGAGCCGCCGGCACTCGAGCTCGGCCTGCTCGCGTTCGACGGCGGCCCGCTCGCGTTCGGCCTCGGAGAGTTCGGCCTCGATCGCGGACGCGTCGGGGGCGATGGCCGCGAGTTCGCGCTCGAGCGCGAGCCGCTCGCCACGGAACGCTTCGAAGCGCTCGCGCGCTGCCACTTCCGGCAGCGCACGCGCGAGCGGCGCGTCCTCGTGCGCGGACGGCACCGGTTGCGCGATCGTCGCGTGGCCGTTGGTGCCCAGGACCACGGCTCCGAAGACCGGGTCGGCGCCGGCATCGTCCATGGCGGTCGTCGCCTGGGCAACCGGAACCTCGGGCGCCGCGTCGGCCTCGTTCTCGCTCTCGGCGAGCGCGCGTAGGCGGGCCATCCGCATCGCCTCCAACTCTACGCGGCGAGCCGGATCTTCGGCGGCGGCCCAGCCGCTAATCGAAGCCGACATCGGGTTGTCGGCGGCCGCCGCGGCTTCGCTCGGCGGCGCCGTGGCAGCGGGCGTCGCGGGCTCCCCGTAGGCCGAAAGTTGTTCGCGGACGCGCTGGATTTCGTCGACGAGATCGCCGCGCGTCCCGCTGTGCTCGGAACGCTGCGGTACGTCGGCAAACGGGCTCCGCGCCTCGTCGTTCTCGGTCTCCGGTCGGTCCATGGCCTGGGGCTCCTCACGTAGCGGTGCCACCCAAGGGCCGCGGCCCAAGGGGTGCGACTCATGCGCGAACTGCATGGTATTCGGGTGTTCGGCAGACGGGGAGGAAAGGTTGAACGGCGAGCGCGTTTGGCGCTCGGTCCCCCCGGGAAGATCGCAGTAATGGTCGAGTTCCAGGCCCGCTTCCGGGAGACGCCCGCCTGTGCGCGGCTTGCTCGGGAGCGCATCGTCGACTATGCCCGGACGTGCGGTTTCTCGGCCAAGGAACTGACCGAGATCGGGCTTGCCGTCGGCGAAGCGCTCGCCAACGCCGTCGAACACGGGAACGTCGAGGAGGGCGAGCTTTCGGTCCTCTGCCGCTTCGAAGACGGCATCCTCACGATCGAGGTCGAGGACGACGGCTCCGGCTTCGACGTTTCCCGGCAGGTCGCAAGCGTTCGCGATCCGCAGGCCGTGCGCGGCTTCGGGATCGAGATCATGCGCGCGGTGATGGATGGGGTGCAATTCGAGGCGCGCGGAAATCGCGTGTGCCTGCGCAAGCAGCGCGAGCGCTAGGAGCCTGTCGGGTTATGGCCGTGTTCGGATTCGGCTCCGAATTTTGTTCGAAGACGAGGCGCGAAGAGGGACCCAAGCCGTAGCTTCATGACCGATGAGCAACGACGTATTCGGACGAAAGGCGGGCCGAAGACGGACATGTGCCATAACCCGACAGGCTCCTAGAGACGTTCAGTCGGCGGCGGGGAGACTCACCCGCACGATCGCACCGCCGGCGCTCCCGTTGGCGAGCGAAAGGCTACCGCGATGCCCCTCGACGATCGCTCGTGCAAGCGCCAGTCCGAGGCCGCTGCCGTCGCGGCCTCGCGCTTCATCGTCGCGCCAGAAACGTTCGGTTCCGTGCGCAAGCGCGGCCGCGGTAAAGCCGGGACCGTCGTCGACGACGGCGAATTCGACCGAGCCGTCGCCGTGCGCGACCCGCACCTCGATACCGCGCTGCGCGTAGCGTACCGCATTATGCACGAGCGCCACCGCCGTGCGCGCGAGCCCCGAGCGGTCGCCATCGACGAATGCATCGGCCGCGAAGGCGCCCGCAATCCGGATGCCGCGCGCGCGCGCCGGCGCACCGAGCCGACC
>JBOHTX010000334.1:0-2032 GCA_050733855.1 Vulcanimicrobiaceae bacterium | reverse complement strand
GGCGCATCGAGCGGACTCGCCCAAGGCTTAGCCGCTGCGCGACATCGCATGTACCAAGCGAGTGCCGTGCGACGATGGCAACGAGCGACAAACCACCGGATCGGCGACCGTCCGGTGATGCATACCACGTTCCGGCCCAAGATTCAACTGCTTAGGCGAAGTTTCTTCCGGCGCCAGGAGCGATGCGGTTGAGCGTGACGCCGTCGACGCCGTCGCGCAGCAGCGATGAGTCGAGTCCGCGCAGCGTCACGTCGAAAAACGCGCGCACGAGATCGGCAACGAGCCTGTGGACAACCTTCGGTGCGAGCAGTTCGCGTTCGCGCGGTCGCAGCGAGTAGAGGTTCGCGTCGGTGAAGCTCGCGTGGCGCGTCCGCGCGAGCGCCGCGAGATATCCGCCGGCGCGCACGGCGCACGCGCGCTGGCGCGCTTCGTCGGCGCGGTCGAGTGCGGCCGCGCGTCGCTCGGCGGGGATGCGCAGGTCGCGCGCGTTCTCGCTCGCGCTCATGTACAGGTATGGGACGCCAAGCGCAGCGTCTGCTTGTCCTCCCCACAACCAGCCGTCGATGTTCGCTGCGGCTCGAAAGCGCGAGTCGACGCGCGTCGCCTGCGCGGCGACGGCGCCGCCGAACGAGTAGCCGAGGATCCCGGAACGGCCGAGATCGACCACCTCCGCAAAGCGCGCGTCAGTAGCGAGGACATGGAGAACGGACGCCGCCGACCGCGCCGCGCGCACGACCTTTTCGTTCGCGCGACGCAGCGAATCCGCGTAGGACTCGTCGCTTGAAAAGCCGAGCGCTACCGTCGCGTCGCGATCGTCGCAGGCCGCGACGACGTACCCTTGGCTCGCCAGCTCTTCCGCGAGAGCCGTGTTCTCGTACGAGCGGCCGCCCCAGCCCGGAACGTAGACGAGGACGCAGAGCGGGTGCGCCGCCGCCGCAAGCGGGACGCCGAGCGCGGCATGCGAACGCAGCAGCGCGCGATACGGGGTCACGCGGCCGCGTTCGCCCGGCGCATAGGGGCCGCATCCGGCGCGCTGTGCGGGATACCAGATTCGAACCGTGCGATCGCTGCTCGCCGTCGTCCCCACCGGCAGCGGACCGCTCGGCGGCGGCAGGCTCGCGCGCACGCGCTGCGCGAGCAGCATGGCGCCGCCGGCCACACACGCCGCCGTCGCCGCGATGCGGGCACGTGCGCTCACGCCGAACGTTTGCCGCGGTGCGGAAGGAAACGCTCGAAGGTCGCGCCGGGCGGCGGCGGAGCGGAGAGCAACGGTGCCGGGCGGCCTTCGAGCGTTCGATCGAAGAAGGCCCGCACGTAGGCGGCGACGATCCGCAGCGTATCGCGCGGGGAGGCGAGCGCGCGATCCGCAAAGCGCAGCCGCAGCGAGTAGAGCGGCGCGTCTCCGAAGCTGCTGTGCTGCGTATGTGCGAACAGCAGCTTGAAGCCGCCTTCGCGCTCGAACTGCGCTTGCTGGTTGCGCGCATCGCTGCGATCGATCGCCGCCGCTCGGCGTTCGCTCGGAATGCGGAGATCGTTCACGTCACCCTGCTCGCCGATCAGCAGGTACGGGCAGGGGAAGCCTTGGCTCGCGGCCGGTCCCCACAGCCAACCGTCGAAGTTCACGACGGCGCGGATGCGGGGGTCGCGACGGCAGGCCTCGGCCGCTGCGGCGCCGCCGAACGAGTATCCGACCGCGCCGATCCGCCGGCGGTCCAGCAGCGGCGCGAAGCGGTGGTCGGCGAACAGCACGTCGATCAGGCGCGAGACGAGCGCCGCTTCGCGCACCACTTTCCAATCGGCGTATGAGATCGAAGCGAGCGCCTCGGTCGCCGTCTCGAGCGCGAAGGGACGCGGTCCGGGTGCGCCGGGGACGCTCGAGTGGTCGACGTCGTCGAGCGCCGCGACAACGTAGCCGTAGCTCGCGAGTTCGCTCGCGAGCGCGGTGTTCTCCCAGCGATGCCCGCCCCAGGCCGGAACGTAGACGACGAGCGGCTCGTTGGCGAGCCGCGCGGGTGCGGCGCCGGTCGCCGCG
>JBOHTX010000333.1:0-2041 GCA_050733855.1 Vulcanimicrobiaceae bacterium | reverse complement strand
CGCGCGGACGCTCGCGCCCGATGCGCGTCTGGCGCGCGAGCGCCTTCGCGGCTGGAACGGAGACTTCGACGGCCCCTCGCGAGCAGCACCACTCGCCTGGGCGCTACGCGTGTGCGCCATCGCACGTCTGGCGAGCCTGCACCTGACGCCCGCTCTGGCCGCGCAGTACGTCGAGGTGGCGCCCGCTCAAGGGCTGACTGCCGTGCTGCGGATGGTCCGCGAACGCCCGAACGGTTGGGTACCGAGCGACGACGTCGATGCCTTTCTGATCGGTGCGAGCGAAGAGGCCGTCGCGCTTTTGCGCGCGCGCGGAGAACTTGCTGCGCGCTGGGCACAGGTCGGCGCACGGACCGCGCGTCATCCGCTGGCCGCACTCGCCTTCCACGCCTGGGACGGGGTGCCATTCCCGGGTCTCGGCGACGCTTTTTCGCCGCACGTTCAGGCCCCGGTTTTGGCGCAGAGCTTTCGCGCGGTCTGGGTCCCGGGTGCGTGGCAGCGGGGTGGGATCGTGATCCCGCAGGGCGAGTCCGGCGAGCCGGGCTCACCGCACTATCGCGACGGCGCGCCGCTGTGGCTCAGCGGCCGGCTGTTCCCGCTACCCTTCGGCGCCGCCGCGGTCGCCGAAGCGAGCGAACGGCTGACGCTGGCACCCTAAAACACGAGGAGGGCGGCCCCACGGGCGCGATAGGAGCGCAAATGGGGCAGCTCGGCGCCCACGGAGCGCGGACGGCGGTAACGATCTCGCTGATCGTGGTGTTGCTCGTCGCGCTAGGCTTCGCGATCTACCTCTCGTACGTCGGCGGCGTCGATATCAACGATGCGTTTGCGTATCAAGTGGCCGTCGTGGCCGCCGAGCGCGACGTCGACATCCTCGAAGCGGCCGCCTTCGACCGCCACGTCTCGCCGGCCAACCTTCGCCCGTATGAAAAGTTGCTGGACAGCGATCTCGATCGGATCGATGCGATCGCGCTCTCGCCCGCCGAGCGTGCGCCGCGGATGACGCTTCCCGCCGACCGGCCCGAGTACGATCGCCTAATCGTCGAGCTGGGCGGGCGCGCGGCCCTCGGCCGCAAGCGCTTCGAGGACACCGTCGCGCACAACACCAAGGCCCGCTATGCCACCAACGCCCTGTTTGCACTGGTGGCGCTGATCTTCGCCTTCGTCGTCGGTCGCCTGCGGGAACAGCTCGCCCAGGGCCGCTCGCTCGTCCAGGGCCTGCAGCGCGCGTTCATCTCGCGCCGCCGGAAACTGCCGGGCGTCGATTTCGGCAGCGTCCTGCTCTCGGCGACGCGCGGCTCGAACGTCGGCGGCGATACGCACGACGCGTTCACGTACGACGGCCAAAGCGGACTCTTCTTGGTGGCCGACGTCAGCGGTAAAGGAATCGACGCGGCGGTCGATACGGCTCTTATCAAGTACACGATCCGCACGCTCTTTCACGAGGACTCCGATCCGGGGCACGTGCTGGGGGCGTTCGCGAAAATCTACGCCAAGACGGTCGAGAGCCCGGAGAGCTTCGTGGTGCTCTTTCTCGGGACGATCGCGTTTGCCGACGGGACCGTGCGCTATGCCTCGGCGGGCCACGAACCGGCCTGGGTCCGCCACGGCACGGCGGTTGCGGTGCTGCCGCCCACCGGACCGATCGTCGGGATCGATCCCCAGCCCGTGTACGAGACGGGCCAACTGACGCTTGCGCCGGGCGACGCACTCGTGGTGAGCACCGACGGCTTGACGGAGGCGCGCGACCGTCGCGGACGGATGCTCGGCGTCGACGGCGTCGCACGCTGGATCTCGGATCTGCCGCTCGGTGCGCAGGCGACCGCCGATGCGATCGTGCGCCGCTTGCGCAAACGTTCGCAGCGGATCGCCGACGATCTCGCGATCGTGGTGATCCGCTATGCGCCGCCGACGTCCGCCCCTGGGGGCTCGGCGGAGTCGATACCCTCGCCCGCGCTCGCCGCCGGGCCCGGCTCGTGACACACTTCGCCGGCCGCTTGCGCGCGGCGATGCTCTCCGGCCGGCGGGCCGGGCTGCGTGGCGC
>JBOHTX010000332.1:0-2042 GCA_050733855.1 Vulcanimicrobiaceae bacterium | reverse complement strand
CGCTGCCGGGTTCGTACGGGCGATCGATGCCCTCCACGTTGCCGCCGCGCAGTCGGCCGGGTGCGAGCGGATCATCACTTTCGACCGGCGCCAAGCTGCCTTCGCTCGGAGCGTCGCCCTGGCGGTTTGGCCCGAAGCTACTGCCGGTAGTGCTCGACCGTCTCGCCGGAGCGCAGCTGCGCGGACTCGGGGTCCTGCTTGAATTCGCGGCGGGCGCGGCGCTGGCGCAAGAGATCGTAGTAGCGGTCGAGCTGGACCTCGACGGCCGCCAGCCGCGCGCGCTCGGCATCGCTGAAGTGGTGTTCCTCGCCGCGCGCGAGCAGGTGATGCTCTTCGGCGACGAGCGCTTCGATGTGCGCGTGGACCGCAGAATCATCCATCGGCGGAAGGTTCGCGAACGCGTGCGGCTCGCCTTGCCGGCGGGCGGCCCGGGCCCGCGCGCGAGCCAAAGCTCCGGCGCACCCGGCTCGGACCGCGTCGCCGAGGCGGCGAGCATGCCTCGTGCGGCCGGTTCGCGAAGAGAGGCTCCCTCATGCAGCTCGCCGATTCGATCGTCTATGCCGATGGCCGCTTCCTTCGCTACGACGAAGTGCAGGTTGGCCTGCTCACCCACGGGCTGAATTACGGGACCGGCTGCTTCGAGGGGATCCGCGGCTACTGGAACCCGCGCGAGAACGAACTTTACCTCTTGCACCTGCGCGAGCACTACGCGCGCTTGAAGACCTCGGCCCGGATCATGATGATGACGCTCCCGCACACGCTGGACGATCTCGTCGAGATCACGGTCGAGCTGTGCGCGCGCAACCGTTACGAACAGCATCTCTACATCCGGCCGCTGCTCTTCAAGGGAACCGAAGACGTCGGCGTGCGTCTGGCGGGGCTCGAGGATCGGTTCGCGATCGCGGCGCTCCCGTTCTCGCGCTACTTCGACGCAAGCGCCGGCCTGCACACGGGCGTCAGTTCGTGGCGGCGGATCGACGATACGATGGCCCCGGCACGTGCCAAGATCACCGGCGCCTACGTCAACTCGGCGCTTGCCAAGAGCGAAGCGCTGCAGAACGGGTTCGATGAAGCGATCCTGCTTTCGATGGACGGTCACGTCTCCGAGGGCTCGGCCGCCAACCTCTTCCTGGTGCGCGACGGAATGCTGTTCACGCCCGATCCGACCCAGAACGTGCTCGAAGGGATCACGCGCCGCGCGGTGCTGACGCTCGCCAAAGACGAACTCGGAGTCCCGGTCGTCGAGCGCAGTCTCGACCGCAGCGAACTCTACGGCGCCGACGAGCTGTTCCTGACCGGAACGGCCGCCGGCATTTCGTTCGTCGCCTCGGTTGACCACCGGCCGATCGGTGACGGCACGATGGGACCGCTCACGCGCAAGCTGGCGGCGCTGTACGAGCGGATCGTGCTCGGCGAAATCCCCGCCTACCGCTCGTGGGTGACGCCGACCTACGCCGGCCGGACGGTTCCGGCCGCATAAGCGTCGCGGCGGATTTGCACGACTCCCCCGCGCGCGCGCCGCTTGCGGCGGAGTTCGTGCGACGGCTCGAGGGCCGCGAGTTGCGGCTCGAATCGGAGGACTGGTTACGCGCGCGGATCGCGGGCGCGCGCAGCGTCGTCCTCGATCTCGGAGCGGGCGATGCGCGCCGTGCCCTGCGCCGGGCCCGCCGCGAGCCCGATGCCCTGATCGTCGCGCTCGATGCAACTCCCGCGCGCATGCAGCCGCAAGCGATCCGCGCGACCCGGGCGCGCGAGCGTGGCGGGGCCGCGAACTTGTGCTGTTTGGTCGCCGATGCGGGAGAGATACCGCGCGCCCTCGATGCGGTCGTCGACGAACTTGCGATCGTCTTGCCGTGGGCCGGGCTGTTGCGCGCGCTGCTGAACGGTGAGCCGGCCCTGTTCGCGACGCTCGCGCGCGCGCTTGCGCCGGGCGGCCGGCTCGAGATCGCGATCAACCTCGAGCCGCTCGGCGAGCGGCGCCCGCGCGAGCTCGCCGATCTCGGCCCGCTCGGCGGCGCGGAGGTCGCGGCGCGGCTCGCGAT
>JBOHTX010000331.1:0-2042 GCA_050733855.1 Vulcanimicrobiaceae bacterium | reverse complement strand
CGCTAGGCGCGAGGAGCGTGGAATGACCAGTCATTTGAGCGACGAGCAACAAAGCGACGGCGGAAAAGCGCCGAGCGACTGTCATGGCCGCTCTGGTTCGGGACACTAGCGCGTCTTCGGGGAGACGGGCGGCAGGAACGCGACCCGCGCGCGGTAGTCGCCGAATGCCACCGTCGCCCCGGCGCGGGCGATCGGTACCCGGATCGTCGCTTGCTGCTCGGCGAGCACGAGATCCAAGCCGAACGGCTCGAAGGTCTGGGTCACGTCGAATTGCATCGAGCCGAGGTCCCAATCCATTTCGTCGATCGTCGCGTTGGCGGGATTCACGTAGATCCAGCCGGATTGCAGCGGCGACTTCGCGTTGAGCGCGGTCAGGTGCCATGAGATATCGTGGTGACCTTGGTCGACGCGCGGCGGGCCCTTCGTAAACGCGAACCATGACGGCCAGGCCGCAAAATCCATCATGTCGTCGTAGGCGCCCGGAAATTGCCGCAGGAGCGCCGGCACGTTGGTGAACGTGGCCGCAAAGCGTCCGGGGCTCTCGAAGTAGACCGTCCCGCCGAAGCCCGCGCCGAGCCACGGAAACGAGCTCTCGCGAAACTTCATGCTCACCGCGGCCCGATAGGCGCCGAGGTTTTGATTGCGTTCCAAGACCCGTTCCCAGAGCGGGAACCCCGGCTCGGCCGAGGGCTGCGGAGCGGCTGCCGGTTGCGGGTTCGCCCCGGGAAACGATGCGGCGTGGGCGGCCAGGCCAGGTGCGATGAGCACGGCGACGACCGCCGCCGCTATTGCCATGCGCCAGTGTCGACTGGGAACTCGCATACCTGCCTCGATCCAATGGTACACTTCTCTTGTTCCCCGTCAGCTTCGCTCCCAATCCCACGGCGTCGCCCGCGCGCAGCGGCGTCCTAGGATTCTCCTAGTGCCGGCCGCGCTTCTCGGCGTAGCGCTGGTGGTATTCTTCGGCGCGATAGAACGGTTGCGCCGGCACGATCTCGGTCACGATCGGACGCCCGTGACGGCCGCTGGCCTCTTCGCGCGCCTTGGAAGCGAGGGCCCCCTCCCGCTGCTCGGGCGAGTGGTAGAAAATCACCGAACGGTACTGCGAGCCGTGGTCGGGACCTTGGCGGTTCGGAGTCGTCGGGTCGTGCATCGCCCAAAACGCATCCAGCAGCGCTTCGTAAGCGACGCGGCGCGGATCGAAGGTCACCTCGACCGCCTCGGCGTGACCGGTGCGATCCGAGCAGACGTCCCGGTAGGTCGGATCGACCGTCGTTCCGCCTTCGTAGCCGGCCACGGCATCGAGCACGCCGTCGATCGCGCGGAAGTCGGACTCGACGCCCCAGAAGCACCCGGCTGCGAAGGTCGCGCGCTCGGTAGCGGAAGTCGTTTCGCTCATGCGCTCCTCTATCACCAGCCGGCCGCGCGCACCTCGTCAGTGCAAAAAGTAGCGGTAGCTCGAAAACACCAGCGCCACCCCGAGCGCGTCGGCGGCGGCGATGACCTCGGCATCGCGGATCGAGCCGCCCGGTGCGATGACGGCCGTGCAGCCGGCCGCGGCCGCAGCCTCGAGTCCGTCGGCAAACGGGAAGAAGCCGTCGCTTGCGAGCACGGCGCCGCGCGCACCGTCGCCGGCGCGCACGCCCGCGATTCGGACGGCGCTCACGCGATTGGTCTGGCCCGCGCAGATGCCGCGGGCAGCACGCTCCTTTGCGATCACCACGCCGTTGGATTTGACGTGGCGCACGACGTCCCAGGCGAAGCGCAGATCAGCCCATTCGCCGGCGCCGGGCGCGCGCTGCGAAACGACCCGCCAGTTCTCCGTCGCCGCACGCGGATCGTCGTCCTCGGCGAGCACGCCGCCGAGTGCGCTGCGCACGCGCAATTCTGCCCGCAAGCGCGCCGGGAGCCCCCGCTCGTAGCGCAAGATGCGCAGGTTCTTTTTGCGTCGCAAACGGTCGAGCGCGCCGGGGCTGAACTGCGGGGCGGCCACGATTTCGAGAAAGAAGGGCGCAAGCGCGGCGGCGGCCGCTTCATCGAGC
>JBOHTX010000330.1:0-2065 GCA_050733855.1 Vulcanimicrobiaceae bacterium | reverse complement strand
GCCGGTGGCTGTGCAGCAGCGCGGTGACCTCGGCAATCTCGCGGTCGCGCCCGACGAACGAGGTCAGCTCCATCGGCAGGTTGTTGGGCAGCGCCGAGAGCGAGCGCAGCGGCGGAAAGTCCGCGCGCAAGCCCGGCGCGACGAGTTGATAGACTTGCTCGGGACGCGCGAGGTCTTTGAGGCGATGCGCGCCGAGGTCTTTGAGGGCAGCTTGCGGCGGCAGCGCGCCGAGCGCGAGGTCTTGGGTGACGCCCGAGGCGATCGTCTGTCCGCCGTGGGCGATCGCGAGCAGGCGCGCGACCCGGTTGACCGCCGGCCCGAAGTAATCGCCGTCGCGTTCGCTCGCCGTCCCGGTGTGGAGCGCCGCGCGGACCGGCAATCCGCCGACGGCCGAAAAATCCTCGGCCGCAAGCGACCGCTGAAGATCGAGCGCCGCCGCCACCGCCTCTTCAGGCCGCGCGAAGGCACAGCAGAACGCGTCGCCCAGCGTCTTGAAAACGTAGCCGCCGTGCGCCTCGACCGCGGCCCGCGTCAGCGCGTCGTGGCGCCGAAGGGCGACTTCCATCGCCGCCTGGTCGCGCTCCCAGCGCTGCGTGCTGCCCTCGATATCGGTGAACAGAAAGCTGACCGTCCCGGTAGGGCGCGGTGTCTGCTGGTCGCGTTCAAGCCCAATCGGCCGCACCCAGGCAGGCTTCGCGCCTCGGAGCGCCTCGCCCGTTTCCGGGCGCAGGGCGCGATGCGAGATCGTCTGCTCTCCGCGCCGGACCGGGGCTCAACTTGCTCGGGGACGGACCTCTTGTTCGATCCACTTCTGGGCCGAGCGGCGTGCCGTATTTAGGTCGAAGTCGGCTTGCAGACCGATCCAAAACTCAGCCGACGTTCCGAGGAATCTTGCGAGTCGCAGCGCGGTGTCGGCGGTTACCGACCTGCGTTCGGCGATGATTTCGCTGATGTGATTGGTCGGAATGCGAAGCTCGCGCGCAAGCTTGCTCGCGCTCAATCCAAGCGGCATCAGCACATCTTCGCTCAAAACCTCTCCGGGATGGACGGGTCGTTTCGCCATCAGTGGTAATCCTCGATTCGCAGATGTGCCGGACCATCACTGTAGGCCATACGTCAAGCGTACCGCCGTCCGCGTCAGCGCGTCAGTGGCGCCGAACGGCGACCTCCACGGCCGCTTGGTCGCACGTAACGCTGGAGAAGCCGCGCCGCGTGGTATAAACGAGCGCGACGTCGGCGCTCGCGTTAGCGATACACGAACGGATCGCGCGGCGCCGGGATCGGGTGCCACGCGGCGACGTGCAACGCGTAGCCGCTCGGGCCTTCGACGATCGTTCCGCTCGCGCGTGCCCAGCGGCCCGCGGCGATCGGGAGCGGCACGGTCGTTCGTACGGCGAGCGCGGTCGCGTCGGCGCGGCAGCACGTGATGGCGAAGCGTTCGAGCACGGTGACGCCGTTGGCGCGGTGCGCGATCCCTTCAAAAGACAGCGCTTCGCCCGCGTAGAGTGCGGCGAGCGTCGTGCCCGTTGCGCGCGGCGTCGGGGTCGGTGAACCGAAGACGAGCGCGGCGGCGAGCACCGCCGGTACGAGCGCGGCCCACGGGGCGCTCGTCATCGGTCGCGAGAGCGCGAGCACGAGCGCGCCGGCCGCGCCGAGTCCGACGAATGGAAGCAGGCGCGGGTTCACGAGTCCCATCGGTCCGCTGAGCGTCAGCGCGAGCGCGCAGCCCGCCAGCGCGAGCAGCGCGAGCCGCGCGTCGTGCGGCGCGCGCAGACGTAGCGTGCCGGCGATCTTCCCGCCGGAGTCGTGACGTCGGTGCGGCGACCAATGCGCGAGACCCGCCGTCGCGAGCATACCCGCGGCAAACGCCGGTGCGCTCGCAACGGCACCTGCGGCGAGCGCAACGCCAGCGGTCGCGCAGGGAACGAGCGTGCCGCAGAGCGCGCCGAGCGCAAGGGCGAGCGCGCCGGCCAGCGGCGAGTGCGCGTGCGCGAGCGCCGCGAGCGGAGTCCCGCCGGCGAGCGCTTCGCCGAGCAAGGCCGCAATCGCGCCGGCCGGGCCGAGC
>JBOHTX010000329.1:0-2069 GCA_050733855.1 Vulcanimicrobiaceae bacterium | reverse complement strand
CTCGACGACCTGCGCAAGATCGCGGGCCGCCGCAATCGCGGGCTTCGCGCCGGGCCGAAGCTCGCGCTCACCGCCGTCGTCGCCGTGCTGGTGCTGCTCTTCGCGAACCACGGGCTGCCGCCGGACGTGCACGGCGCGCTGCTGCGGCTCGGCGAGTTGACCGTGCACGCTCCGCTGCCGCTGTGGTTTGCGCTCGGGGTCCTCGCGCTCGTGGCGACCGCGCACGGCGTCAACCTCACCGATGGGCTCGACGGACTCGCCGCCGGAACGATGCTCCCGCCGCTCGCCGTCGTCGCCGTGCTCGCATGGCGCTCGGGGATTCCGGGCGTCGCGTTCGCGGACGCCGCGCTGGCCGCATCCGTCCTCGGCTTCCTCGCGTTCAACCGGCATCCGGCCTCGGTCTTTATGGGCGATACCGGCTCGCTTGCGCTCGGTGCGGCGCTTGCGACCAGCGCCGTCCTCGCCGGCGAAAGCTTGTTGCTCCCGCTGGTGGGCGGCGTGTTTGCAGCGGAAGCGCTCTCGGTCATCGTGCAGGTCGCCTATTTCAAAAAAACGCACAAACGGATCTTTCGGATGAGTCCGCTTCACCATCACTTCGAACTGGGAGGTCTCGCGGAAACGACGGTCACCCACCGCTTCTGGACGGCTTCGGCGCTGCTCTCGCTCGCCGGACTGGCACTCGCACGATGAGTACGCCGGGAACCTTCGATGCGCGCGAGCGCACGCTCGTCATCGGCCTCGGCCGCAGCGGGCGCGCGAGCTGCGAGGTCCTGCGCGCGCGTGGCGCCGCCGTGTTCGCGACCGACGAGCAGCCGCGCGCCGAACTCGGCGAAGTCCCCGCCGAGATCGAGGCACAGGGTGCACGCTTCGTCGCGCCGAGCGAACTCGGTGCGATTCTCGCGGAGCTGACCTCGGCCGTCGTCTCGCCGGGCGTCCCGCTCAACAGCCCGTTGGTACGGACGGTCCAGGCGGCCCGCGTCCCGGTCTACTCCGAGATCGAAGTCGCCTACCGGATCTGCGCGGCACCGATCGTCGCGATCACGGGAACCAAGGGCAAGACGACCACGACCGCGCTCGTCGGCGCGCTCTTCCGCGCCGCCGGCAAGCGCACCCACGTCGGCGGCAACATCGGCAATCCGCTGATCGCCGAAGCCTACCGCGCGGCGCCCGAGGATTGGGTGATCGCCGAAGTGTCGTCGTTCCAACTCGAATCGATCCGTTCGTTCAAACCGCGCATCTCGGCGATCCTCAACATCACGCCCGATCACCTCGACCGCTACCATTCGATCGACGAGTACGCCGAAGCCAAATTCCGCATCTTTGCCAACGGCGGTCCGCACGATGTGTTCATCGGAAACTTGGACGACCCGCTGGTCGCCGCGCTCGCCGAAGGCGAGCCGGCCCGGCGTATCCCGGCGCGCGCGCTCTGGTTCGGGATCGCGCCGCGCCGGCTGACGACCCTCTACGTCCGCAACGGAACGATCACGTTCGCACCGCCGAGCGGCGATCCGCGACCGATCGACATCATGCCGCAGGACGAGATCCCGCTGCTCGGGCTCCACAACCTCTCGAACGTGCTGGCCGCGCTCTTGATCGGGCTCGTGGCCGGGCTCGAGCGGCAGGCGTTGCGCGCCGCGGTTCGCAGCTTCGAACCGCTCCCGCATCGCCTGCAGCGGGTTGCGGAGCGCGACGGCGTCGCCTACATCGACGACTCGAAGGCGACGAATCCAGGCGCCGTGATCGCGGCGCTGGCAGCGATCGAGGCACCGATCGTGCTGATCTGCGGCGGCCGCTCGAAGCGGACCGATTTCCATGCGATGGGGGCCGCGATCGCGCGCCGAGCCAAGGCCGTCGTGCTGATCGGCGAAACGGCCGACGAGATCGCGCAGACCGTCGACGGCGCCCGGACGACGCGTGCCGCTTCGCTCGAAGAGGCGGTTGCGCTCGCACGCGGGCTCGCGCAGCCCGGCGACGTCGTGCTGCTCTCACCCGGCTGCGCCTCGTTCGATGCGTTCGCCTCGGCCGAAGCGCGCGGCGATGCCTTCGCCGCCGCAGCCGGAGCGCTGGCC
>JBOHTX010000328.1:0-2081 GCA_050733855.1 Vulcanimicrobiaceae bacterium | reverse complement strand
TTCGAACTCTTCGTAGCGCAGCGGCTCCATTCCGATCCCTTTCGGTTCAACGCCAAGCGAGCCCGCCTACCGCGCGGTACACGGCGGCGAGATCGAGCTGCGCGACGCAGGCGAAGTCGGGGCAGGTCTCCTTACGATGCGCGGGCGGACACGGGTAGTTGCCGCGCACAACGGCCGTGTGCGGCCCGAGCGGCCGCCAGCGCTCGGGCTCGTCGCTGCGCAGCGCGAAGATGCCGACCGTGGGCGCGCCGACCGCCGCGGCCAGATGCATCGGTCCGCTATCCATCGCCACCACGCACCGCGCGCGCTCGGCGAGGGCCGCAAACGCGGCGACCGACGTCCGGCCGGCGAGCGAGACGCCGCCGGCGCCGCCGGCGATTGCATCAGCGATCGCCGCATCGTCCGCGCTACCGCTGACGACGAGCCGCGCATCCAGTTGATTCGCGAGCCCCCGGCCGAGTTCGACGAACCGCGCGATCGGCCAGCGCTCGCGATGCGCGGTGATGCCACGGGTCGGATGCAGGATCGCAAACGGTCCGGCGACGCCGGCCGAGGCGAGCGCGGTCGCGGCGGCGGCGCGCACGTCGTCACCGACGACGAAGACCGGCGTCGCGTCGGCGACGTCGCAGTCGAGCGCCCGCGCGTAGTCGAGCAATATCTGCGTCCAATGCGTGCCGTGGTCGCCGAGTTCGCTGCGCACGACGACGCGGTCGGTGAACAGCCCGGAGTAGAGCCGCCGCGCTTGGCCGACGCGGCGCGGAATGCGGGCGGCAAACGGCAGCGCCGCACTCCGGGCCGTCGCCCAAGTGACGACCGCAACCGCGAACCGGCCGGCGGCGATCCGGCGCGCTTGCGCCCCGAACGCGAGTTCATCGGTCCAGACGTCGGCGAGGTCGGGATTACCGGTCAGGACCTCGCGATGCGCGACCGCCGTCAACCCGACGACTCGCTCGTACCGTTGGCGCAGCGCGCGCATCACCGGCGTCGCGAGCAGAACGTCGCCGATTCCGCCGCCGGCGCAGATGACGAGCGCCGCGCCGTTCACGGCGCGGTCGCGCTCGCGGCGAGCAACTCGTCGCAGGCGGCGGCGACGATCGCATCGAGCCGCGCCAACGTCGCCGCATCCAACCCGAGCGCGCGATACGGTGCGGCCCACGGATGCCAGCGTGCGATCTCGCGCCGCGCGTGCCGCGACGGCGCGAACAGATCGACGCACGGAACGCCGAGCATACCCGCGACGTGGGCCGCCCCGGAGTCGGGGGTGACGACTGCGGCGGCGCCCGCGAGCGCGGCTTTCCACTCGGCAAACGATGCGGGGATCGCGCACGGAACGCCGGCCGTGCGCGCGATGCGCTCGGCGGCGACGGCATCGGCACGCTCGGCGACCAGCCGCACGCGATGCCGCTGCGCCAGCGTTTGTCCGCAGCGAGCGAACGCGGCTTCATCGAATCCAAGGCCGGCGAACTTCGGCGTCCACTGCAGCACGACGTCGCCGTGATGCGGCGGCGTACCGTCGAGGATCAGCGGCGCGAGCCGCGCGGGCGAACGCGTCGGCGCGGTTTCGGCGTGCAAGCCGGCGCCGAGCGCGAACAGCGTCTCGACCTCATGCTCGCGCGCGCCGGCGACCGACGCCGGCCGTCGCACGACCCGCGTCAGCTGGGTGGCGATCCACCAACTTTTGAACGGCTTTGCGAGCCCGTTGCCAAAGCCGGTGCGCCGCGCGATTCCAAGCGCGCGCGCAAACCGGTACGCCTCCGGCTCCTCGGACGCGATCAACGCCACGTCGTAACCCACCGCGCGCGCGGCGGCCCGCGCGCGGGCCGCGCTGGCCGGCGTCGAGCCGTGGTGCGGCCACGGAATGCGCTCGAGAACGTGGACGTGCGCGAACGTGCGCTGCGCGAACGCGTCGGCGTTGCGGGTCGACAGCAACGCGCCAAGCTCGTGGCCGGCATCGCGCAGCGCGGCCAGCAGCGGCGTCAGCGCGAGCGCGTCGCCGACGCCGTCGCTGCGGACGATGAGGACTCGCTCAGTCGCCGTCGGCGCGCGCCCGGCGAAGTTCGGCGACGTAGACCCCGTCGAGG
>JBOHTX010000327.1:0-2089 GCA_050733855.1 Vulcanimicrobiaceae bacterium | reverse complement strand
GTGACCCCAAGTTTTTCGAAGAGCGCGAGCCCGCGCGCCGTCAGCATTCCGGTCCCATCGGAGAACGCGACCGCTCCCGCCGCACGTAACGCATCGGCCAGCGCCACGCCGAGCCGCCCGGCAAGGTGGTCGTAACACGTTCGGGCGGAGCGCAAGTCTTCCGCGATCGCTCGAGCGCCGGCATTGCGCGGTGTCTCTTGCGGTGCGAGGCGTAGCAGCGCTTCGAGCGCGCCGGCAACCTGCGCTGAGGCGATCCGATAATAGCGATGACGGCCTTGCGAGACGGCGCTGACGAGTTCCCCGCCGACGAGCCGTTGCAAGTGCGTGCTGGCCGTCGAGGGCGTGACGTGGGCCGCGCGCGCAAGTTCCCGCCCGGTCCAGGCGCGGCCGTCCATCAGCGCCCCCAGCATCGCCGCTCGCGAGGGGTCGCCGACCAGACGCGCCACCGCGTCGAGACGAGTGCCATCGGTCATCTCTCTCCCGTTCGTAGGCGACGCGAGCGGCTCCCACGACCGTTCGACGCACGTCGAACGATGCTCGGGGATGCTAGACCGCCGGAATCTCGGCTTCGCTTTCGAGCCCCATCAAGCTGCGCATCCGGCGGCGGTCGGTGGCGAGCGCGGCCGAGGGGCCGTCGTAGACGATGCGCCCGTCGTCGATCACGTAGGCGCGCTGCGCGACCTTCAGCGCCAGCATCGCGTTCTGCTCGACCAGCAAGATCGATTGGCCGCCGTCCCGCAGCTCTTCGAGCGTGCGGTAGACGTCGCCCACGATGATCGGCGCCAGGCCCTGCGAGGGCTCGTCGACGAGCAGCAGCGTCGGGTTGCCGACCAGCGCCCGGCCGATCGCGAGCATCTCCTGCTCTCCGCCCGAGAGTTTGCCCGCTTTGCGGGCGCGCAGCTCGACGAGTTTCGGGAAGCGTCCGAAGACTTTCTCGATCGTCCAAGCGCCGCCGCGCCTTTGCGCGAGCTGCAGGTTCTCGAGCACCGTCAGGCTGCCGAACATGCGCCGGCCTTCGGGGACGTAACCGATCCCCAGACGCGCGATCGCATACGCGCTCAATCCGCGCAGTTCGCGGCCCGCGTAGCGCACCGAGCCGCTGCGCGGCGCCGTCAGCCCGAGGATGCTGCGCAAGGTCGTCGTCTTACCGGCGCCGTTGAGGCCGAGCAGCGCGACCAGTTCGCCGTGCCCGACGCGCAGCGAGACCTCGCGCAAAATGTGGCTCTTGCCGTAATACGTGTCGATTCGCTCGACCTCGAGCAGGGCGCTGTCCGCCGGCGCAGCGGCGGCTTCTCGCGAGGCGTTCGGCTCGCTAGACAAGCGCCAGCTCCTCGGTGCCCAGATACGCTTCGCGCACCTGCGGATCGGCGAGCACGGTCGCGGGCGGGCCGTGCAGGAGAACTTTGCCGCGATTCATGACGGTCACCCGATCGGCGAGCTGCGCGACGAAGCGCATGTTGTGCTCGACGAAGAGCACGGTCAGCCCGAGCCGCTCGTGCAAATCGCGGACGACCTCCATCACGCGCGAGGTGTCGGCCTCGGCGAGGCCGGCGGTCGGTTCGTCGAGCAGCACGAAGGTCGGGGAGGTCGAGAGGCTCATCGCGATCTCGACCAGCCGCTGGTCGCCGTGCGAGAGTTGCGCGACGGTCCGCTCGCCGAAGCGTTCGAGCTGCACGAAACCGAGCAGCTCCTGCGACCGCTCGACCAGCGCGCGGCGCCGCTCCGCCCCGAGCCCCCCGAGCCGCTGCGCGAGACCCATCGCGCTCTGCATCCCGACCTGCAGGTTCTCGGCGACCGTCAGCTCGGGGAAAATGCTCGGGGTTTGGAAGGTTCGGCCCATCCCCATGCGGATGCGCTTCCAGTTCGCGAGCCGGGTCACGTCGCGCTCGCAAAAGCGCACCGTCCCTGCGTCGGGGATGAACACCCCCGAGATCGCGTTGAAAAGACTCGTCTTGCCGGCACCGTTGGGCCCGATGATCGCCGCGATCTCGCGCTCGCGCACCTCGAGATCGACGCCGTCGACCGCGCGCACGCCGCCGAAAGCGAGCGCGACCCCGCGCGCTTCGAGCGCGAGCCCGCGGGTTGCGAG
>JBOHTX010000326.1:0-2091 GCA_050733855.1 Vulcanimicrobiaceae bacterium | reverse complement strand
CCGCAGCCGACGAACCGTCAGATGGATTCCGAAAAGGGCGCAAAGCAAAGGGCCGGGTTCTACGCGGTCGATCGTTTCGTTGCGGACGACAGCTGCATCGGCCTCGGGACCGGTTCGACTGCGTACTTCGCGATCGAACGGGTCGGGGCGCGCATCCGCGAGGGCCTGCGGGTGCGGGCCGTGCCGACCTCGCGCGAGACCGCCGAGCACTGTCGCGCGCTCGAGATCCCGCTCGTGGAACTCGGCACGGAGCCGGTCGAGGTGGCCATCGACGGCGCCGACGAGGTCGCCCCCGACGGCGCGCTGATCAAGGGCGGCGGCGGAGCGCTCTTCCGCGAGAAGGCGGTCGCGCTTGCGGCCAAACGCTTTATCGTGATCGTGACCGAACGCAAGCTCGTCGAGCGGTTGGGCGCCTTTCCGTTGCCGCTCGAGGTGGTGCCGTTCTCGGTCCGCATGGTCGCGCACGAGGTCGAAGCGCTCGGCGCGCGAGTCGAGGTGCGCAAAAACGGCACGGAGCCGTTCGTGAGCGACAACGGCAACTTCATCCTCGACGCACACTTCGGGACGATCGAGCGGCCGGCCGAACTCGAACGCGAACTGCGCGCTCTCCACGGCCTCGTGTGCACCGGGCTCTTCCTCGGGCTCACCTCGAAGGTGATCGTCGCCCGCGAAAACGGCGCGCTCGACGAGCGTTAGGCGCCTCGGTTCGCGCAACCGCGCGGAGCGCGCGCGGGTTGGGCGCTGCGGCACGATGGCTCGCACGCTCGCACCGAATCCGCAGGCCGAGGCAGGAGCGCCCGCGGCACGCCGCTGGGCGCTGCTCTTGTGGTCGAGTGCGATCTTCGGGTTACAGATCGGGGTCGCGCGCCTCGGATACGGCCTCGCACTGCCGGCGATCCGGCGCGCGCTGCACGGGAACTATGCGGCCTACGGCGCGGTCAACACGGCGAGCCTCGCCGGCTACCTCTTCGGTGCACTTGCGGCGCCGCTCTTGCTCCGTTTCGTTCCGCGCCTCGTGCTCTGGTCGAGCTTCGTTGCAGGTGCGGCGCTCGTCGCGTCGGCGTTCGCGAACGATGTCGTCTCGTTCGGAATTGCACGCACGGTCTTCGGCCTCGCAAGCGGCGTCAGCCTGGTCGCGGCCGCCGTCGAAACGCTCGAAGCCGTCGAGGGGCGGATCCGCGGCTCGGCGAGCGCGGCGATGTGGGCCGGGATCGGCGTCGGCCTCGCGCTCTCGGCGCTTGCAACGGCCTGGCTGCTCGCGGGCGCGAGCCATTGGCGCCTGGGCTCGCTGCTCAGCGGGCTGGCGACGCTCGTCGCCGGGATCGGCTACCAGCTGGTCCTGCGCCGCGGCGAGCGCTCGGATATGCGAACGCCGGCGCAGCCGCGCGTGCCCGAGATCGCGCGTTTCGATCTGCGCGACCTCGTGCGACCGCATCGCTTTCTTTTCTTGTGCTTAGCCTACGGGGCGTTCGGGTTCGCGTACATTTCGTACGCGACGTTCGTGGTCGCTTCGCTCGAAGCGCGACTCGGCCCGGCGCAGGCGGCCGGCAGCATCGCGCTCTTGTGGGGACTCTACGGTCTCGCGAGCGTCGCCGGCTCGTTTGCGATCGCGCGCGTGCTCGACGGGCGCTTCGGCGGGGCGTCGATGGCGCTCACCGGACTCGCCGGAACGATCGGCTGCGCGATCGCCGTCAGCTCGCCGCACGCGGCCGCGCTCGGTGCGATCTTCGTCGGTTTTGGTCTCGCGGCGACCCCGGCCGCCGCCACCGCCTTCGCGCGTGCGCGCAGCACCTCTGACGGCGCCCCCGCCGCGATCGCCGCCGTCACGGTTGCGGTAGGCATCGGCCAACTCGTCGGCCCGCTCGCGAGCGGGATCGCCGCCGACGCCTACGGCCCGGCTTCCGTCGCTCTGCTCGCGGGGTGCGTCTATCTCCTCGGCATGGGATTTGCCGTCGCCGACGCCGCCTTGGTTCGCGATCGGGCCTAGTGAACGAAGGGTCGGCCGCCCGCAACATTCGCAAACGCGGCCGAGCATCGACCCCGACATCCGGGAAAAGCCGCTCCGCGCGCCGATAGATGTAGCGAAGGCGC
>JBOHTX010000325.1:0-2105 GCA_050733855.1 Vulcanimicrobiaceae bacterium | reverse complement strand
GACCAGGCGCACGCCCCGCAGCGGCGTTCCCGCCGCGCGGACCGCCGTACCGAGACCGAGGCGATCGAGTTCCGCGAGCGCCCCGAGCCCGAGGTATTCGCCGCACACCTTGCGCCGCGGATGCTGGGCACGCTCGATCAGCAGGGTCGCGATTCCGGCGCGGGCGAGCGCGAGCGCCGCGCTCGAACCGGCCGGCCCGCCGCCCACGACCAGCACCTGCGCATCGAGCGTTGCCTTCATCGCGAATCGACCAGCAGCATCCGGAAAAACGGGCTCGCTTGCGCGTGCGGGGCCCGCCAGCCGGCGCTGCGCGCGAGCGCCTCGGCTTCGCGCAACGTGTAGGCGCGCCGCACCGAGAGCGGCGCGTCGTGACGCGTCAGACGATTGCGCGTCAAAAAGTGCCCAAAGAGCCAGGCCGCAACGAACCCGGCGCGCGAACGCCGCAGGTCACAGACGAGCGGCATTCGCGCGACCCGCCGCAGTTCGCGCAGCATGCGGACCGCGGCCTCCGGTTCGAGGTGGTGCAGCACGAGCGAGGCGTAGGCGACGTCGAATGTGCCGGCGACGAAGGGCAGCGAGGTCGCGTCGCCCGGCACGAAGCGCAGCGCCGGTGCGCCGCGGGAGCAGTCGCGCGCGACCGCGAGGACCGCCTCGTTGCAATCGAGCCCGGTCGCTTCGAGCCTGCGGCCGGCGGCGCTCGCCCTGTCCACGAGCGCGCGGGCGACGTTGCCGTCGCCGCAACCGACGTCGAGGACCGTGCGCGCACCGCTGCGCGCAAGCGCACGCCACAGCGGTGCAATTCCGCCGAACGCGCGGTTGGCGCGCGCCATGTCGGCGAGCGTCCCGGCGATCTCGGCCGGCGAGCCGAGCCCGCCGTCGATCAGCTCGGAGGCGGCGAGTCGCCCGCCGAACGCCGCGCGCGCGTTCACGCGGGCGCGAACAGCGCGAGCGCACGCGCGAGTTGCGGATCGTGCGCGGGATCGCCGAAGGTGGCGCCCGCGGGCTCGGGAACGACGAGGTCGGGGGCGATCCCCGTTCCTTCGATGTCGCGTCCGGCCGGGGTCGCATAGGTCGCGGTCGTCAGTTTGAGGGCGGAGCCGTCGGGGAGCGGAAAGACCGATTGCACCACGCCCTTGCCGAAGGTGCGCGTGCCGACCAGCTTCGCACGGGCGTCGTCCTGCAGCGCGCCCGCGACGATCTCCGAGGCCGAGGCGGTATCGCCGTCGACCAGCACGACCAGCGGCACGTCCCCGAAGGGCGGATCGCCGCTCGCGCGCGCGAGCGTGGTCGTTCCGCTCCGTTCGCGCGTCGAAAAAATCGTCCCCGACGCGATAAAGAGCGAGGCCACCGCGGTCGCTTCGTCGCCGTAACCGCCGCCGTCGGCGCGCAGATCGAGCACGAAGGTCCGCGCCCCGCGCCGCTGCAGATCCGCGAGCGCGGCGCGCAGCTGGGTGCTTGCGCCGGCCCCGAAACGTTCGAGACGCGCGTAGCCAACGCTTTCCGGAAGCAGGTGCGCATCGACCTCCGGGTCGCGGATCGCAGCGCGCACGAGCATCAGTTCTTGCTGCGGCCCGCAGCCCGTATCGCCCGACGGTGCGCAATCGCGTTCGTACGTTACGCGCACCGTCGTGCCGGCTTTTCCGCGCAGCGCGGCGACGAGCGCGCTCCCCGAAGCGAACGCCGCCGCCCGGCCGTCGACCGCGACGATCCGGTCGCCGGCGCGCAAACCGCCGCGGTCGGCCGGACTCCCCGGAATCGTGCGCTCGAGAATCGCCGCGCGGCGATCGCTCGCGAGCGAGAGGATCGCGCCGATCCCGCCGAAGCTCGAACGATCGAGAAATGCGCCAAAGCGCCGAAAGGCTTGCGGATGAAACAGCAGCGTGTAGGGATCGTGCAGTGCGCTCGTCTCGCCGGAGAGCGCGGCTTGCACGAGCGCGTCGGCGCGCACGCGCCCGCGGTAACGCGCCAGCGTCCGCAGCACGAGCCCGGCGACGTAGTCGGCGCCGCCGTACTCGTCGAGCCGCGCAGGAACGAGCGCGAGCAGCGGGCTCCCGATCCCGCGCGAGAAGAGGTACGCCGCGACCCCGGTGCGCGCCCCGCCGGCG
>JBOHTX010000324.1:0-2105 GCA_050733855.1 Vulcanimicrobiaceae bacterium | reverse complement strand
CGCTGTGCCGACTGCATAGGCGCGCAGGCGATCTCCGCGCCGCCGCCGTTCGCGGTCGGCGGCGATCCCGGCCAGGAACTGGACGACCGTCGCGACCAGCGCGCCGCCGGCGGCAAGCGCCGCGTAGGCAACGACGGCATGCGCGGAACCGACGAGCGCGATCGTCCGCGCCTGCAGCGAGACGGCGAGCACCGCACCCCAGACGAACTGGATCCCGCCCATCAGCGCGCACAGGCGCGCGAGCCGCGGTTTAGGGTGGATGCGCGAGCGCGTAATCGTAGTCTGCCGTCCCGTCGACATCGAAGCACAGCGTGGGCGATGCACCACGGATAGCGCGTGCGCGAATGCCGTAGTCCCGCGCGGCGCGCCGTTCGATATCGGCGACCGCGAGGTGCCGGGTTACGAATCGGACGAGCAGCCGCGGTCCAAGTAAGGTCGCCATCCGCACGAGACTCTTGCGCGCGCGGAAGAAGTCGAGCGCGAGCGTCTCGACGCGCGGCGCAACCCCGCGCGCAAGGTAGAGCGCGCTGCCGTTGGCAAACGCGCCGTCGCGAAGGCGCGTCGCGTGCGGCGGTGCTCCGGGAAACCGCGAGCGATACGCGGCCGCCTCGGCCAGCGGTATGGCGAGGTCCGCCTGCGCTACGGAAGCGGAGGCGACGAAGGCCGCGAGTGCGGCGCCGTCGATGTAGGGCAGGTCGCTTGCCAGCACGAGCAGCGCCGCCTGCGAGCCGAGCGCCAGCGCCCGTCGCAGGTTTTCGGCCCCGTCCTCCTCGTCGTCGAGCACCCGTCCGACCTGCGCTGCGATCCGCAAACGGACCTCGCGTCCGCCGATGACGACCACCTCGCCAGCTCCGCAGGCCCGCGCGGCACCGACCGCGCGCTCGACGAGCGTCGTTCCGCCGATCGAGGCGAGGGCTTTGAACGGCGACCCGATGCGGGCAGCCAGCGACCCGGCGACGCGACCGCCGGCCGGGATCACGACGATCATGCGAGGCGAGCGGCGCTCATCGGCGCCTGCTATGACGGGGCGGCGAGCGACGCCTCCGCTTTGGACGGGGCCGGACGGTTTCTGGACGTTTGCGCTGCTCGTATCCTTCGCACGTCGTACGGATCACTTTGGAGGTTCATGGACCCTGTCCGTCTACTGGCCAAGGTCGCCGCTAAGGCTTCCGGACCCACGGAATTTTAACCGAGCGGCTCCAGGCGGGCGAACCGGCGGCGCCTAAACCGCTCGGGTGGTCCGCAGGGAGGCGCTCTTGCACATCTGGTACCAGCCGGTAGTCGATCTTCGCACCGATGCGATCGTCCGTGCGGAAGCGTTGCTGCGCCCGGAACCGGACGTCGAGGGCGTGCGCCGGCCCGACGAAATCGTCCTTGATGCCGAGCGTCTGGGAGAGATTCGGACGCTCGCCGACACGACGTTCGAACGGGCCTTCGACGATTGGCGGGCGCTGGGCCGGCCCGATATCGGGCTCTCGATCAATCTGTCGCTCAAGAACCTCGACGAGCGCGACCTCGCCAAGCGAGTGGAATCCGCCCTGCGCCGCCGCCGCCTCGACCCGCGCCTGCTCTCGGTCGAACTTTCAGAACGCGTGCAACTCGTGGTCGAGCCGACGGCGCTCGAGCAGATCGCGCGTCTGACACGCCTCGGGGTCCGGCTCTCGCTCGACGGCTTCGGCCGCGGCATCTCGCACACGACGCCCTACGATCTGCAGCGCCTGCCGCTCGCCGAACTGAAACTCGATCCGCGAATCGTGGCGCAAATCGACGTCGACTTGGCCGCGCGTTCCCAGCTTGCCAGTGTGGTCGAGCTCGGGCGTTCGCTCGGCGTCGACGTGGTTGCGAAGGGCATTGAGCGCAAGGGCGTGGCGCTGGCCGCCGCGCGCCTCGGTTGCACCCACGGCCAAGGCTTCTACTTTGCCGAACCGATGCCGATCGCCGAACTTGCCCGGGTCCTCGCGGCCCCGAAGCGGGCCGACGCGAGCGGGGAGAGGGGCGCGTAGCCCGCGAGCCAAAAGGCACGGGCGCCGCGCGCGACGCGATCTGGAGAGATGGCCGAGCGGCTGAAGGCAGCGGTTTGCTAAACCGTCATACGTCCTTAAAGG
>JBOHTX010000323.1:0-2116 GCA_050733855.1 Vulcanimicrobiaceae bacterium | reverse complement strand
GTTTCGAGATGTCGCCGGTAGAGCTGCCGCCCCCGCGGCTCACCTTTGCTTTGGGTTGCCCGAGCGCCGACGCCGATGAGACGGCGGACCGTCGGGGGAACTGCCGGCTCGCGTTCATCGACCGGAAGCTGGGCCAAGAAGTCGCTCACCAACCGAGAGAGGTTGGTCTCGTGCAGCTGGCTATAGCGTTCGCCGCGCGCCACCGCCACGTCGTCGAGCGAAAGGTTCTTGCTTATCTTGGCCACGGCGAGACCTCCGATTCATGCGCATACACAACCCCATCATATGCGCACGGGTCCGCCACGTCAAACGGCTCCCCGGCGCCGGCTGCCCGACCGCGGCGGCAGACGCGCGAAACCACGGGACGGCAACGGAGAGGGGGAGATTCGAACTCCCGAGACCTTCGAGGGGTCTGCTCGCTTTCCAAGCGAGTGCATTCAACCGCTCTGCCACCTCTCCGCGCTCGGGCCGCTTCCCGCCGCGCGCACCTTCGCCCTCGCGCGAAGCTACAGGCCCGTTGCGCTCAGTTCCGCAATGAAAGCTTGGACGCGCGGATCGAGCCACCAGCGCTCGAAGGCCGCCGCGACAACGCCCTGACCGCCGAGGTCCTTTGCATGCGCCTGCAGCGCAGCCGGATCGGGCCGCTCGCGCGCAAGCTCCGCGTCGAGCGCGGCGAGCCGCGCGTGGGTCGCGGGGTCGTCGGTCGCGGCGCGTAGCGGCTCGAGCGGGAAGGGCGGGATCGGCGGGCCTTGGGCATCCATCTGCGCTCGCTTCGCCGCGCGCAGCAGCGCTGCATCCAATTCGATGCGAGCGGTCTGCTCGGCGAGTTCGGCGCGCACGAAGGCGCTTTCGAGATCGGGACCGAGCGACGACAGACCATGGCGTTCCATGACGACGGTCTCGGCGCCGGCCGCGAAGGCCGCGGCGCAAGCCTGTGCGAGTTCCGCCGTCCCCGAGCGATGGTATGCGACGAGCGTGATCGGACCGAGCGATTCGAGCGCACCGACGGTCCCGAGCCCGAACAGTTCGCCCGCGAGCGTCCAGGCGACGGTCGCGCTCGGGTGGGCATGGACGAGCGCGCGCGCGTCCGGCCGTGCACGATAGGCCGCGAGGTGCAGGGGCAACTCGCTCGTGGGCCGTCCGCCCGCAAGCACGGCGCCGTCGGCGAGCCGGAGGCGCACCAGTTCTTCCGGCGCGAGCGCACGCAGCGACCGCCCGCTCGGCGTCGCAAGCAGTTCGCCACGGCCGAGGCGCAGGCTGAGGTTGCCGCTCGCACCGGCGGCCAGCCCGCGCGCGTAGACGAGCGCGGCGTAGCGTACCAGCTCGCGGCGACTCGCGGTTTCGTCTCCGGAGCCGGCTCCATCGCCCGCCGCGCCGCCCGTCTGCAAGCGCGGACTCAGATCGCGGCCGGATGCCACACGGCTTTGATCTCGACGCAGGCTTCGATGTGCGCGAGGTCCGCTGCTTCGGAGCTAAACCATTCGGCCGAGGAGAGCGGCGGAACGACGTGCGTGCGTTTGAGACCCTCGGCGCTCATCCGCACGAGTTCGGCCGCGAACGGACCGTCGAGACCGTAGCTCACGAGCGCATCGACGTCGAGGTGCCGCGCAAGGTGCGGCGCCAGCTCGATCCGCCGTCCCGTCAGCAGGTTCGCCGTGCCGGCGGGCAGGTCGCAGGTCGCGAGCGCTTCGGCCAGCACGACCGCCGTGCGTGGATCGCGTTCGGAGGCGATCGCAACGACCGCGTTGCCCGAGACGAGCGGCGGCAGCAGCGCCGAGACCAGACCCAAGAACGACGGTTCGTCGGGCGCGATGACGCCGACCACGCCGACGGGTTCGGGCGACGCGTAGGCCACGAACGGACCGGCGACCGGACTGCGCTCCGAGAGCAGCGCCGCGTACTTGTCGCACCAGCCGGCGTACCAGAGCGCACGGTCGATCGCGGCACTCGTTTCGCGCTCGGCAGCCTCTGCGGCGAGACCGCAGCCGATGCGCAGACGCTCGAGGAACTCGCTGCGCCGCGCCTCCATCATTTCGACCAAACGATAGAGCACCAGGCCGCGGCCCGCCGGCCCGAGCGCGCCCCAGCGCTCGAGCGCGGCCGGCGCCGCCACGAC
>JBOHTX010000322.1:0-2122 GCA_050733855.1 Vulcanimicrobiaceae bacterium | reverse complement strand
CACGACGTCCACGAAACGCACGGTCCGCACGCCGCCGAAGATCGGGATCGCCGGGCGCGCGCGTGCCGGCGGAGCGACGGCAACTCGAGGCTTCGCTTTCGGCGCGAGCACGACGCGCGGCTTGACGGTCGAGACCGGCACGAACTGCAGGTTCGCCGGTCGAACGGGCGCGACGTCGCGTTTCGGGTGAGCGGCGAAGGCAACCGGCGCCGCCGTCGTCGCCTCCTTACGCGCGTGGCCGCTTACGGCGACTGCAGGTGCGCGCGCGATCGCATCCGCCGAGGCGGTCGCGGCTGGGGCCCGCGTCGCCGCGGGGGCAACGCGCGATGTCGTCGCTCCCCAAGACGTTGCGGCAGCGACCAGTTCGGGCGGGGCGGCGAGTTCTCGCAGGCCGAGTACGAGCACGGCGACCCCGGCCGCCCCGAGAGCGACGTTGAGCAGGCCCGCTGCGAAAAACCGTGCGAATCCCGCGTTCATCCCGCCTTTGCCAGTACCCGGCTCGCGGCCGCGCGGGACGATGCGCGTGCTAGCGCGCCGCCGGTTCGGGCTCGTTGGCCACGATGTCGTCGCGTAGGGCCGTGCCCGGCGCGACGGTGTAGCCGAGGCCGACGATCGAGCGCACCAGCCGTGCGCCCGCGCCGATCTGCGCGCGGTCCCAGACGATCGAGCGCTCGATGAGGGCCCCGGCACCGATCTGCACGTCGTCGCCGAGCACGCTCGGGCCGGCGATCCGCACCCGATCGCCGAGCAGCACGCGCTCGCCGACCCGCACGTCGCCCTCGAGCGACACCTCGCTCCCAAGCCGCGCGCTTGCCGCGCAACCGCGCACCCGCGGGTTTCCAAGCAATCGCACGCGCCCCGTCAGCACGTCGTCGCTCGCGCGGCGATACTCTTCGGGCGTTCCGATATCGCGCCAGTACGCGCCCGGCATCTCGATGCCGTAGAAGGGCACGCGCTCCGCATCGAGTTCCGGAAAGACGTTGCGGCCGAAATCCCAGAAGCGTCCGGCCGGGATCCGTCCGAAGATCGCAGGCTCGAAAACGTAAATTCCGGTGTTCACCAGATGCGAGCGTTCGCTCCCCGGCGCCGGCTTCTCCTGAAAGGCGACGATCTTCCCGCGCGCATCGCAGACGACGACGCCGTAGTGGCTCACGTCGTCGGCGTGCACCAGACCGAGCGTCGCCAGCGCTCTGCGTTCACGGTGCACCTCGATCAGCCGCTCGAGCCGCATGTCGGTCAGCTCGTCGCAGCCCACCACCACGAAGGTCTCATCGGAAAAGTAGTCTTCGAGTTGCTTGACCGCGCCGGCGCTGCCCATCAGTTCCGGTTCGTAGAGGTAGTGCAGCCGGACGCCGTAGGCCGAGCCGTCGCCGAGGGCGGCTTCGATCGCTTCGGCGAGGTAATGGACGTTGATCGCGACGTCTTCGATCCCGAACGAACGCAGGTAGCGCAGCAGGTGCGCACAGTTCGGTTCGCCCGCGACCGGAACGAGGGGTTTGGGAACTTCCTTGGTCAGCGGGTAGAGACGCGTGCTCATCCCGCCGGCGAGGATCATCGCTTTCAAGAGCGCCTCCGGATCGATTGCAGACTCTTCTCCCGGCCGACGGTCGCGCGCTCCTGCCGCTTTGCGCGAGCTTAACGGCGATCCGAAAGGCGTTCGCGCAATGCGAGCAGCGCGAACTGCGGAAGCGCCAGCTGCCGCCGCCAGCGCCACGGCTCGCGCAGCAAGCGAAAGAGCCATTCGAGCCCGAGCCGCCGCACGAGCGCCGGCGCGCGCGGCACGTTGCCCGCCAGCACGTCGAAGCTTCCGCCCAGGCCGATTCCAACCGGGATTCCGGCCGGCCCGAGCGCCTCGGCGATGAACTGTTCTTGCCGCGGCGAACCGAGTGCGACGAGCGCAACCCGCGCCCCGCTCTGCGCGATTGCGCGCGCGACGGCGGCGTCATCGCGGCCCGGGAAAAATCCGTCGCGCACGCCGGCGACGATCAGTCCCGGCGCTTGTGCGCGCAGCGCTTCGGCCGCTCGGGCGGCCGTCTCGCCGCGCCCGCCGACGAGATAGACCGGGCTCGCTTCCTGCGCGAGCCGCCGGCAGAGCGGTCCGAGTAACTCGACGCCGTTCACC
>JBOHTX010000321.1:0-2124 GCA_050733855.1 Vulcanimicrobiaceae bacterium | reverse complement strand
GGAGCGCGATCGAAGCGGCCCGCACGTCGAAGCGCGCGACCAATGCGCTCGCGCGCGCCGCGAGTGCCGAGCGAACGACGAGTCCGCGGCGGGCGAGCGGCGCGCGTGCATGGTCGCCGAGCGCCGCGTTTTCCGCGAGCGACCACGGCAAGACCAGTCCTTCGCGCAAGCGATCTTGCGGGATGGTGCGGATCCCGGCGGCGATCCGGGCGGCCGGATCGCCCGGTGCCAGCAGCCGGCCGCCGAGCTGCATCGTCCCCGCGTACGGCAGCATGCCCGCGATGGCATCGACCAGCGCGCTCTGCCCGTTGCCTTCGACCCCGGCGATCGCCAGGATCTCGCCCGCGCGCACCGAGAGATCGAGGCCCACGAGCGCGCGCACACCGCGCGTCCGCAGTCCGGCGATCTCGAGCCCGGGCGCCGGCTCCGTTGCCGCGCGCGTTGCCAACGGCGGTAACTCGCCACCGACCATGGCGCGGGCGATCGCCCCCGGCGAAAGCTCGCTCCGCTCGAAACGTGCAACCACGTGGCCCGCGCGCAGCACGGTCGCACGGTCGGCGTGCTCGACCACCTCGCCGAGTTTGTGGGTGATCACGAGGATCGCCGTCCCGCCGTTTGCCAGTGTGCGCAGGGTCGCGAACAACGCCTCGATCTCCGGCGGCGAGAGGACCGCCGTCGGCTCGTCGAGCACGAGCACGCGCGGTTCGCGGCCGAGTTCGCGCAGCAGCTCGACGCGTTGCGCGATCGCGACCGGAAGCGCTTCGACGATTGCCTCGGGATCGATCTCGAGGCCGAAGCGTTCGCTCAAGGAGCGGCATCGTGCGCGCGCTGCCGCACGGTCGAGCAGCGCGCCGCAGCGCGGCTCGCGCCCGAGCACCACGTTCTCCCAAACCCGCAGCCGTTCGACCAGCTCGAGGTGCTGGTGCACGAGCCCGACCGTCCCCACGGCGTGCACGCTCCCGGAACTCGGCGCGCGGACGCCCGCGGCGATCGTCGCCAGCGTCGACTTGCCCGCTCCGTTCTCGCCGCAGAGCGCCACAATCTCGCCCGCGAACAGATCGAGGTCGAGTGCGGCGAGTGCCTGCGTCGGCCCCGGATAGACTTTCGAGATCCCGCGTAGCGCGAGTGCGGGCTCGCGCGCGTCAGCGTCCGGCAAGCGTGTGGGGACGGAAGGCGGCGAGCTGCGCGAGCGTCTGCGGCGGGACGATCGTTCCGGCGACGATCGCGGCCCGCAGGCGCGCGAGCCGCGCGAGGTGTGCGGCTCCGATCAGCGTCCGCGTGTAACGAAAATCGGTCAGCCCGACGCCGTGGTCGCGCAGGCCGAATTCCAACCGCCCTGTGGGCCAACGTCTCTCGCGCGCATCCTCGGCGACCCGGTAGACCGCGACGTCGACCCGCTTGACGACGCTCGTGAGCACCCGGCCGGGGACGAGGCCGTCCTGGTCGGAGTCGACCCCGATCGCGTAAACGCCGGGCCGCGCGCGCGTTTCATCGAGTGCGCCGAGGCCCGACTTGCCGGCCGCGACGAAGAGCACGTCGACGCCGGCATCGTATTCGACGCTCGCCAGCTCCTTGCCAGACGCGACGTCTTCGAAGGAGCCGACCCACTTGACGACGGTGGCGACGTGCGGATCGATTTCGCGCGCGCCCGCGATGTAGCCGGCTTCGAATTTGCGCAGCAGCGGTAAGTCGACGCCGCCCAGGAAGCCGATCGTGTGCGTCTTCGTCACCATCGCCGCCAGCGCTCCGGCCAGAAACGAACTCTCCTGTTCGCGAAAGGTGATCGAGGTGACGTTGGGCTCGTCGACGACCGCATCGACGATCGCGAAGTGATCGCTCGGATGTTGCTCGGCGACCTGCGCCAGGTCTTTGCTCATGAGAAACCCGATCGCATAGATCTCGTCGTAGCGCTGTTCGGCGAGAAAACTCAGGTTCGGCTGGTAATCGGCCGCCGATTTCGATTCGAGCACTTGGATCTGCGCCCCGAGTTGCGCCCTGGCCCGTAAGAGCCCGCGGTAGGCCGAATCGTTGAACGACTTGTCGCCGAGTCCACCGACATCGGTGACCATGCCGAGCGTCAAGCGCGCCGGGCCCGAGGAGGCGCCGCGGCCGCAGGCCGCGAGC
>JBOHTX010000320.1:0-2150 GCA_050733855.1 Vulcanimicrobiaceae bacterium | reverse complement strand
GGGCTGGGCGGCGTCGCCGTAGAACGCCTTGAGCAGCGAGACCATGTACTTGGGCGTGTTCGACCACCAGCTGGTCGGCTTGGTGTTTGTTTTCAGGTAGTCGGCCAGCGTCTGCTCGTTGCGCAGGGTCGAGGGCATCGGCAGGTAGCCCGGCAGCAGATCGTAGAGCGTCGCGATGTCGGTCGCGCCCTGAATATCGGCGTGGCCGCGCAAGGCCATGATCCCGCCGCCGGGGCGCCCGATGTTGCCGAGCAAGAGTTGCAGGATCGCCGCGGTGCGGATGTACTGCACGCCGACCGTGTGTTGCGTCCAGCCGACCGCGTAGGCGAAGGCGGTCGTGCGCTCGCGACCGCTGTTGTCGGCGAGCGTGCGTGCGATCCGCTCGAAGGCATCCTGCGGGACGCCGCAGACGCGTTCGACCATCTCCGGCGTGTAACGCGCGAAGTGGCGGCGCAGGACGTTCAGCACGCAGCGCGGATGCTGCAGGGTCGGATCGCGGCGGGTGACGCGCGCGGTCCCCTCGCCGTCGAAGCGCGGAACCTCTTCGGTTTCGAAGGCCCAACTGCTGACGTCGTAGCTTCCGCCCGGGCCGTCGGCGGCATCGTTCCAACCGGAGAACAGGCCATCGAGGTCCTCGGTATCGGCGAAATCCTCGCGCACCAGGTTCGAAGCGTTGGTGAACGCGAGCACGTATTCTTTGAAGTAGCGCTCGCTCTCGATCAGCCAGCGGACGAGCGCGCCGAGGAACACGATATCGGAGCCGCTGCGGATCGGGGCGTAGATGTCGGCGACCGCCGAGGTGCGAGTGTAGCGCGGGTCGACGTGAATGATCGTTGCGCCGCGCTCCTTGGCCTTCATGACGAAACGAAACGCGATCGGATGGCACTCGGCGAAGTTCGAGCCTTCGATCAGAATGCAGTCCGAATTTTGCAGGTCTTGCACGAACGTGGTGGCACCGCCGCGGCCGAACGAGGTGCCGAGACTCGGCACCGTGGAGCTATGTCAAATTCGAGCCTGATTCTCGATCGAGACGACGCCGGCCGAGTGCAACAGCTTGCCGAGCAAGTAGTTCTCTTCGATGCCGAAGGTCGCGCCGCCGAGCGAGCCGATCCCGAGCGTGTGGTTGACGCGCTTGCCGTCGGGCGTCGTGGGGACGAACGTTTCCTCGCGCGTCTTCTTGAAGCGTTCGGCGATCCGGTCGAGCACCCACGACAGCGGCTTGTCCTCCCAGTCGGTCGCGTAGGGCGCACGGTACTTGGCCATCGTAAAGCGCGCTTCGTTGACGGTGAGCCCGAAGATCGCCGAGCCCTTGGGGCAGAGTTTGCCGCCGTTAACCGGGCTTTCCGGATTGCCCTCGAGGTCGAGCAGCTTCCCCTCGTCGCTGACGTACGCAAGCGTGCTGCAACCGACGGCGCAGTAGGGGCAGAGGCTCGCGACCGCCTTCGCGCCCTTGACCCGGCCCTCGAGCTTTTGCGTGCGCTCGGAGAGGACGTTCGGCAGGTCGCCGACGCGTTCGGAGAGGCGCAAAGCGCCCGCGATCCGGGAGAGGACGGAGGTCAGGTCGATCGGGGCGTTGACGGACACGGGATCCCTCGCTACGGTGTTGCGCTTCGTGCAAATGCGTGTCCCGGAGAGTTCGGCGCGGGCGTGCGCGCTCCGCCCGGGAAGCCCCAAGAACGTGCGCGAACGGCGAGGCCTCGTGAACCTGCCGCCGAGCAACGCCGAGATCGCGCGCAAGCTCCGCGAGATTCGCACGCTGATGGAGTTCGCGGGCGAACCGTTTTTCAAATTCACCGCCTACGAGCGCGCCGCGGAGACCGTCGAGAACGCGCCGCCGCTCGCCGAGCTGGCGGCAGCCGGCCGCCTGGCGGAACTTCCGGGGATCGGCGGCTCGCTTGCCGCCAAGATCGCCGAGTTGGTTGCAAGCGGTCGGAGTGCGCTTTACGAAGAACTGACGGCGCGCTTTCCGCCGAGTCTGCTCGGCGTTCTCGAGATTCCGGGGATCGGGATCAAGACGGCGCGCGCGCTCTTCGAAGAGCGCGGAATCGCATCGGTCGATGCACTTGCGCGCGCGCTCGAGCAAGGCGAACTCGCGGGCGTGGCGCGCTTGGGACCGAAGTCGCTCGCGAACCTCGCGCGCAGCGTCCGGG
>JBOHTX010000319.1:0-2172 GCA_050733855.1 Vulcanimicrobiaceae bacterium | reverse complement strand
GCCCGGACGGTCGTCGAGGGCCGCTCCGAGCGCGGCCACGTCGTCGGCGTCGCTCGTCTCGACGATCGTATCGCGGCCGTCGCCCGGCCAGTTGCGGTCGTCCAAGAAGGCGGTGCCGTCGACCATCGCCCCCTTGAGGTGAAGCAGCGGGGCGCCCGGTGGGGTCAGCTCGACGCTCGCGCCGGCGGCCCGCAGGCCGGCAGCGACGCGGCGGTTCTCTCGGGCGAGCGCGCCGGTCCCCTCGGGATCGTAGGGCACGCCGTCCAGCTCGACGCGGACCGCGGCCCCCCGCTGCGCGGCGGCCGCGAGCGCACGGACCACCGCGCCACCGGGCTCGAGCACGTAGGCACAGAGTGCGGCCGAGCGCGCGCTGCCGAGCGCCTGCAGAAACCGGGCGTCCGATGCAAGCGTCACCATGCCGTCCTTCTCGCGACATTCGGGCCGGCCGGCAAGGCCACCGGCGGGTGCGCTTGGAACGCTTGGGGGACCGCTGCCATGGATAAAGCCGTCTACGTGCGCGACATGTTCGCATCGATCGCGCCCCGCTACGATGCGACCAATCGTCTGCTCACGGCCGGGGTCGACGAGCGTTGGCGCCGTCGCGCCGTGCGCGAACTGGCGCCGCCGCCGCGCGGCCGCATCCTCGACCTGTGCTGCGGGACCGGCGACCTCTGCTTCCATCTCGCGCGGACCGATCCGAGCCTCGAGGTGTTGGGGGTCGATTTCTGCGAACCGATGCTCGCGGGCGCCCGTGCGCGTGTCGCTCGCGAGCGGCAGGCGGGTCGCGTTCGCTTCGAAGCCGCCGACGCGCTCGCACTGCCCTATCCCGCCGCGAGTTTCGACGGTGCGACCATGGGCTTCTCGATGCGGAACGTGGTCGATATCGTCGCCGCGCTACGCGAAGCGCGCCGCGTGCTGCGCCCCGGCGCACGTTTCGTCAACCTCGACGTCTCGAAAGCCCCCAACCCGCTCTTCCGGCGCGCTTTCGAAGCCTATTTCTACGGTCTCGTTCCGCTGGTCGGCGGTCTTGCGGGCGGCTCGCGCAGCGCCTACCGCTACCTGCCGAATTCGCTGACGAACTATCCCGATGCCGAGGGGCTCGCCGAGCGCTTTGCAACGGCGGGGTTCCGCCAGGTCCGCTTCCTGCGCCTGGCCGGCGGCGCGCTCGCGATCCACGTGGGGACCGCATGATCGAGCGCTCGGCCTCGCCGGGCGCGGACGGCGAGCGCGATCTCTACGCGCTGATCGAAGAGTTCTTCGCAAGCTCGTTCTCGACCGACAACGCGCTGATCACCGAAGCGGTGCGCCGCATGCTGGCGGCGGGCGGGAAACGACTGCGCCCGCGCCTCGTGCTGCTCGCGGCCGAAGCCGCCGACGCCGACCCGCGCGAGCACTTGCCGCTTGCGGCCTACATGGAACTGATCCACGTCGCCACCCTCATTCACGACGACGTGGTCGATCGTGCCGATTTTCGGCGCGGCATCAACGCGACCGCCGTCGACTACGGCAACCGCATCAGCGTGCTGGCGGGCGACTATCTCTTCGCCTGGATCTTCCGCAACGTCACCTCCGGGTACGCGCCCCCGATCCCCAACATCCTGGCGTCGACGCTGGCCGAGATCACCGATGGCGAAGTGCTTCAGCATCGCGCGCTCGGGCGGCTCGACCTGACGCTCGGCGCCTACGTTGAGATCGCCGTCAAAAAGACCGCCTCGCTGTTCGCGGCTTCGGCCGAGTGCGGGGCGCTGGCCGCGGGCGGCGCAGCCCTGCGCGCCGCGGCGCTACGAGATTTCGGGCTGGCCTACGGGATCGCGTTCCAGATGCTCGACGACCTGCTCGACTTGACCGCGAGCGAACGCGAGCTGGGCAAGCCTGTCGGCAACGACCTGCGCGAGCGCAAGGTCACGATTCCGGTGATCTTCGCGCTAGCCGCAGGCTCGCCGCAGTTCCGCAACGAGGCGGCACAGTTTTACGAGCGAGCGGTCGCCGGGCCGGCCGACCCGGCCGCGCTGGCCCGCCTGATTGCCGCAACCGGGGCATCCGGAGGCTTTTTGCGCACCCGCGAGGCGATCGCGGGGTACGTCGAACGGGCGAAGGCCTCGCTCGCACCGCTGGGGACGACCCCGGCCCGCGCCGAACTCGTCGCTCTCGCCGATTCGCTCGCGCGAGAGA
>JBOHTX010000318.1:0-2174 GCA_050733855.1 Vulcanimicrobiaceae bacterium | reverse complement strand
CTCGTCATCCGCTCGCCGTGGCCGCACGGCTTCATCGACGTGTGGGGCGACCGCGCGCGCTACCGCAGTTACTTCGAGCGAATTCCGGGCGCCTATCTGGCCGGCGACGTCGCCACCATCGACGAAGACGGGTACGCGACGGTGCTCGGGCGGGCCGACGACGTGCTCAACGTGGCGGGGCACCGGATCGCGACCGCCGACGTCGAGAGCGCGCTCGTCTCGCATCCGGCCTGCGGCGAAGCGGCGGTCATCGGCAAACCCGATCCGATCAAGGGCGAAGCGATCAAGGCCTTTATCACCTTGCGCGTCGGCCACGAAGCGAGCGACGATCTGCGCGCAAGCCTGATCGCGCACGTGCGCCACCACCTGGGTCCGATCGGAGCTCCGAGCGAACTCGATTTCGTGGCGAAGCTCCCCAAGACGCGTAGCGGGAAGATCATGCGCCGTTTGCTCAAAGCCCAGGAGACCGGCGTCGAGCTCGGCGACGTCACCACGCTCGAAGAATGAACGTTTTCCTCGCGTCCGGCGCACGCAACGGGGCCGCGCTGCTGACCGTCGCCATGCTGCTCGCGGCCTGCGCGCCGAAACTGCCGCTGATCCGGCCGCCCGATCGCGTGAGCGCTCATTGCGGGACGAGGCAGGCGCGGCTGACCGGCGTCGACAGCGTCCTGACCTCGACGAACGATCGCATCGTCGCCTTCGATCCGAGCCGGGCTACGATCGCGCGCGCGGTCGGCGCCGAAGACGGCGTGATGGCGTACTGGAACGATCAGCCGCTGATTTTGCCGAAGGTGGCGGCACAGGTCGGCGAACGCGACCAATTCGTCCACGTCTTCGCGCTTGGGGTCCCGCCGCCGACGCGCGGCGAGACGAGCCGCATGGTCTTCGTGCAACTCCGCGATCACGGCAGGTTGCGTTGGGTCGTGATGCAGGCTTTCGACGTGCAGGACGCCTGCGTCGAAGGACAGGCGCAGCCCTAGCCGCGATGGACCCGCGCAGCTTCGCAACGCTCTACGCGCTGACGACCGCCAGCGGGATCCGGCCGTTCATCGTGTTGGCGCTGGCCGCGCTTGCGATGCACTTCGGGTACCTCCACCCGTCGCATCCGTTCCAGTGGCTCGGGAGCAGCGGCGCAACCGCCGTCTTGACGGGGCTCGCAGTCCTGGAATTCCTGGCCGACAAAGTGCCCTACGTCGATCACGCCCTGCATGCCGTTCACTTCACGGTGGCGCCCGTGGTGGCCGCGATCCTGGTGGGAACCTTCGCGCAGGCGGGCACCGGCGGCGGGATCGACGGCGGGACCGCGCTGCTGATGGTGCTGGGCGCGCTCAACGCGCTCGGCGTTCACGGGGGCGTGACCGCGGTGCGCGCGGTCTCGACCGCGAGCACCGGCGGCTTGGGAAATCCACTGGTCAGCATCGCCGAAGACGTGCTGGCGGTCGCCGGAATGCTGGGCGCGTTCGCGCTGCCCGTCGTCACGGCGCTCGTTGCGCTCGCGTTCTCGCTCGCCGCGTTCTGGGTCGTGCGCCGGCTCTGGCGCACGACCCGCTCGCCGGGTCCCGGCCCGGCGCGCTAACGCACGAGCAGACGCCGCAGGTCGGCGCCGATCAGGTGCGAGAGCCCGAGGGCCAGCAGCGAGCCGCCGACGATGACGGGAAAGAGTTCGCGTTCCGGTCGCGTCAGGACGGGCAGAACGAGCAGGAGTGCGGCCGCCAAGAACGCGAGCCCCACCAGCGCGCGCACCAGCCCGCGCACGATTTCGCGCTGCGCGCGCAGCGCCGCGAACGCTCCGCGAACGAGTTCGAGCGGCGAGCGGCGGTCGGCTTCCCACAGCACCAGTGCCGCGATCTCGAGCACGAGCGCGGCCCCGAGCCGGAGTGCCGCCTCGAGCACGAAGCTCAGCCTGCCTGCGGTTCCACGCTCGTCGTGCCGGGACCGTCGCGCTGCGCGAGCGCCGCGAGGGCGGCATTCTTGACGACTTTGAGCCCGAGCGTCGCGCACTTCATGCGCGCCGGACTGATGCCGATCCCGACGTTTTCCAGGACCAAGTCGCTCCCCAGCTTCGCGACCTCGTCGAGCGACTTCCCGACCAGTTGCCCGGAGAGCATCGAGGCCGAAGCCTGACTGATCGCGCAGCCCCGCCCCGAAAAGCGCACGTCGCGCACGCGACCCTC
>JBOHTX010000317.1:0-2178 GCA_050733855.1 Vulcanimicrobiaceae bacterium | reverse complement strand
ACTGCGGCCCGCCGGGAGTCCTGCGACGCTTGGAACGTCGGCTTACGAGCCGATCGCTTTGGCCGCGTGCGTGCGACCGCTCGGAGCGATTCGCGAGCCCGCTGCCGTGCTCCGTTGCTTCGAGCGAGGAGAGCCGGCCGGCGAGCTGCCGCGCAGGCATCGGCTGCTCGTCGGCACGCGCGACGGCTCGGCCCACGCCACCTTCGAAATCGACGCGGCGACGAGCGAACTCGCGTGCAGGCTTGCGCGCCCCGCAACGCCGGCCGAACTCGGCGCACTGGGCGACGACGCGGTCCGTCTGCGGCTTTGTACGCTGGGCCTGATCGGTGCGCTCTCGACGGATGTGCCGGCGCGCGTGGAGGAGCGGCAGGTCGCGAGCGCGCGTTAGCGGGCGGGTGGACAGAAACAGAAGGTGATCGGCACGCGCAAGCCTGCGGCAGCCTCCGCGGGGGCGCTTGCCTCGATTTCGATTTGCACGGCGGCGGCGATCCGCTGCGGATCGCCGCACAGCAGCACCTCTTGCTGTTCCACCGAAAGCCCCGCTGCGCTCATCGATGCCTTCGCCGCATCGCTTGAGGACCGGAACTTCTCGTTCTCGGCCGGTTCCTGCGTCAAGCGCAAAAGATATTGAGCGATCGAAGCCACGGCGGCCCTCCTTTACACGGCTCCGCTTACGCTCGGTGCCGCGTTCTCCTCCTCGAACAAACGTAGGAGCCCGGCGGCGCTCAGCGCATCGCCCGAGTGCGCCTCGGCCTCGAATGCTTCGTCGCCTAAGCGAGCGCGCAACACCTGCACGATGTCGCTGCGATAGCGAGTGACGAAGGGCAGAAGACTCACCGGATCCGGGCGGTCGACGAAGCCGAGCGCGCGAGCGGCGCCGCGCGGCCGTCCGCCGAGCGCGAGCGTCCCCGCCAGGACGATCGCGTTGAATGTCAGTGGAATCTCGGCATTTTGCGCGAGCCGCAGGGCTTCCAGAGCATTGGCTCGGGCATCGGCGAGACGCTCGAGCCGCAAGTACCAGAACGCAAGCTCGTTGTGCAGGAGCGCCATGCCGCGTGGATCGTGCAACGATTCGCAGAGCGCGAGGGCTCGCCCGGCGGACTCGAGCGCCTCGTCATACCTTCCGTCGACCCCCGCCAGCCACGCGAGTCCGCGCAACGCCAGCGACGCATCGCGGGTGCGGCCCGCGCCCGTAAGAGCCGGCAGCGCGCTTTCGAGGTCGCGCGCCGCGGCCGCCGTGTCGAAGCCTGCTAGCAGCGCCGCAACCCCGCGCAGGGCGCGGCTGCGCGCCGAGGCCGCCGCCCCTTCGCCCAGCGCGACGCTTTCGTCGAGGACTGCGACCGCATCGGCGCTCCGCCCGAGATTGATGAGGCTTTGCCCCAAATATTCCAGCGCGCGCGCAAGCCCGGGAGCGTCTCCGGCGGCGCGATATCCGTCGACGGCCCGCTCCGAGAATTCGACGACGTTCGCCGAGGCGACGTCGACTCGCGCCGATTCGAGAAAGACCCGCGCCTGCAACGATTGCGGGAAAGCGTCGGCGCGCTCGCGAGTGCGCCGCAGCCAGTGCTTTCCTTCCTGCGGGCGGCGCGCATGCCAAAAGAAGCCGAGCGAGACCGCGATTTCCGCGCCGGCCTCGGCATCGTCCAGCGGCCCGAACGCAAGCTCGAGGGCCGCGCGCACGTTGTCGAAATCGCGCTCGATGCCGTCGAGCCAGTGGCGCTCGCCGAGCGTGTACAAGGATTTCGCGCGTTGCCGCACGGCATCGGAGATGCCTGCCACGAAGCAGCGCTCGGTCGCCTCGCGCTCCCCTTCGGCGACGAGTTGCTCCAGGGCGAACGCGCGGGTCGATTCGAAGAGCCGGAAGCGCTGCTCGCCGTCCTCGTCCTCGCCTTGCGTCACGACCATCGATTTTGCGACGAGCGAGGCCAGCACGTCGAACGCCGCGCCGCCGCCGTGCTCGGGGCCGAGCACCACCAAGGTGTCGATCGAAAACGTTCCCGCCAAGACGGCGAGCCGCCGAAAAAGCGACCGTTCGTCCTCGGAGAGCAGCCGATAACTCCACTCGATCATCGCGCGCAGGGTCGTCGCGCGGCCTTCGCTGCCGCGCCGCTCGTTGCGCAAGAGGCGCAGCGGTTCGGCGAGCAGCGCCAGCAGTTTCGCAGGCGAGATAACGGCCAA
>JBOHTX010000316.1:0-2179 GCA_050733855.1 Vulcanimicrobiaceae bacterium | reverse complement strand
CGTCTCCGACGCGACCAGGCGCCAGACGTCGTAGGCGACGTAATGTCCGAGTTCGTGCGCGACCACGAACATCGTTTCGTCTTCGTTGAAACGCGCGAGCAGGGTATCGCCGACCACGATCCGTTTGGTTCCGAGCAGGCCGGTCACGTAGGCGTTGGCCTTCTCGGTTTGGCGGCTCATGTCGACCCGCAGGATGGTCGCATCGCCCGCCCCGTAGCGCGCGGCCAGGGCACGGATCCGTTCGGCGAGTTCGCCCTCGAGCGGCGCGAAGCGATTGAAGAGCGGCGCGATGAAGGTCGGCATCAGCACGCTCGTGAGCACGAGCAAGGGAAAGGCGGCGACGGTCGCGAGCAGCGGCCAACTGCGCGGCCGGCGCTCGATCGCGCTCGCGAGCACCTCGATCAGCGGGACGCCGATCGCAAGCGAGAGGGCCGAGGATTTGGCGCGATCGGCGAACCAGTCCGGGACCGGCTGTTTGGAGAGGCCGTAGCGCCGTTCGAGCGCGTAGCTTTCCACGAATTCGCTCGGCAGCTCGAGCGCGCTCGCAAGCGCGAGCGCCGCCGCCACCAGCGCAACCCGTTTGGGCCGCGGTTCGCGCAGGCCCGGTCCCGGTTCGACGAGCGGCGCCGCGACCTCCGCCGCGACCGCGAGCTGCGCGAGCGAGCGCACGATCCCGGCGAGCATCAGGCGGCGTCGCAGGCGGCCGTAGGCGGCCGGATCGGGTTCGAGCGGAGGCGAGGGTTCACGCAACTCGGCGCGCATCTCGCGCGCGCGGACCCACAGATACCCGAGTGCGAAGCCGCCGGCGAGTCCGAGCATCGTTCGTCGCATCCGTTTCTCTACGCCACGACGCCGACGTCGCACTTCCAGCAGGCGCCCCTCGGCAGGTACGAGCCGCTCAGTCGCCAGCGGCCGGCGGGGCGGGCGCAGCCAGCGCTTCCGCGCCGCGCACGACGACGAGATCGCCCGCGTGCAACTCGTCGCTCGCGATCGCCGTGCGGTCGCCGTCGCGCGAGAGCACCTGCACCGGGACCGGGCCGTAGCGGCCCGCACGCTTGCGGAAGACGAGCGACGCCCCCGTCGTTGCGTCCGCGACGATCGCCGAGGAGGGCACGACCAGCTCGCGCGTTTCGCCGATGCGAACGCTCGCTTCGCCGTAGGCACCAGGACCGGCGTTCGGATCGTCGCGCGCGAGCCGGATGAGCACGGGAACGAGCCGCGAGCTTTGCGTTTGCGCGAGATCGATCGCGCTGACGCGGCCGCGCAGGGTCGCTCCACCGCGGAAGGTGACGGTCGCCTTGGTGCCGACCGCGATCCGGGCAGCGTCGGCCGGTGCAAAGAGCGCGGTGAAGGTCGGCTGCCGGTCGCTCGCGAGTTCGATCACGGGCGAGGTCTGATCGACGTATTCGCCGACGCTGTGCAAGCGCGCGGTCACGACGCCGGCGAACGGCGCGCGCAAGCTCGCGAAAGCGCGGTCGCGCAGCGCGCTTTCGAGTTGCGCTTGTGCGAGCGCCGTCTCGGCATTCGCGCCCGCCACGTCCTGCGGCAGTGGGTGGATATCGGCCGAGCGCTGCTGCTCGAGCACCGCTACCGCTGCGCGTGCCTGTGCGAGTTGCGCGCGCGCCGCTTCGAGTTCGGCACGCGAGGCCACCCCGGCCGCATAGAGCGTCGCTTCGCGCGCCGCGGAGGCGCGGGCCAGCTCGAGCGCCGAGTCCGCTTGCGCGATTTGCGCGGCAACTTCCGAGCGCACTTGCGGTCGCGCGCCGGCGCGAACTTTGGCGGCGTTCGCTTGGGCCGCGGCCAGGCCGGCCCGCGCTTGCGCCACCTGCGCGTCGAGCAATCCGCTATCGAGTTGCGCGAGCACGGTCCCCGCCGCCACCCGGTCGCCGACCTCGACCGGGATCGCCGCGATCCGGCCGGCCTCGGGGAAGGCCAGCGCCGCCTGCGCATTCGGACCGCCGGCGATCGTCCCGTACCCGCGCAGCACGCGCTGCTCCTCGACGAGCCGGATCGCTCCGGCCGAAACCGGCGGCGTCGAAGCTTGCGCGTCCGCGCCGGTGCCGGAGTTGTCGCCGCGTGCGCACGCGCAGAGTGCGACGAGCAGTGCGAGGGCGTCGCGCGCGAACGCGAGCCGGAATGCGTTCACGGCGCCGCCGCTCCGGCGGGCGCGGGCATGCTC
>JBOHTX010000315.1:0-2197 GCA_050733855.1 Vulcanimicrobiaceae bacterium | reverse complement strand
ACGCGATCGTGATCGAGGCGCCGCGCCGCCCGCAGCGGCCGTTCGGCGCACGCTCGTTCGCACTGCACGTGTGGCGCGCCGGCTTGCGCGAGATGCTCGTGCTCAGCGGGCGCGAGCCGGGGACGGCGACCACCGACTAACTACCCGCGATACTTGGCGGTCTCTCCGCGAAGCAGGTCGAGCACCTCGGCCCGAATGCTCGCCATCCGTGACTCGTCGTCGGGCAATTTCGTCGACGCCCATTTCGGCCGCGGCACGCTTGCGCGCTCGATGGTACTCCCGCGCGAAGTACGGCTCCACCCACTGCCCGAGGGATGGCGAGCCCTCGAGGATACGCTCGATCTGATCTTGCTGTTCAAGGATGCTCGAGACCGAGGAGCTGCTACGCCGGTTGGGCTGATGCTGCCATATCAGAATGTGTACGATCAGCGCGTTCAACCGCGATCGCAGCTCCAGATGTTCACGTCGGCTCAAGTCCTCGATCTCCTCGGCGACGTTGGGCGCGTCGATCGGGGCGCCGTTCCGCAAGCCTTCGGCTTGGCTCGCGGCCCAAGCTGCAAAGTCGGCGTCGTAGTCCGCGGCGATCGCGCGCTTGCGCACGAGACGATTGTAGCACGCCCGGCGTAGCTTTGTGCGGCCCTTAGCGCGAGGGCTTCATTGCCTCCAGAGGCACCCCCCGACCGCGGCGAAGGCTCTCGCGCGCCTGCCCGACGCGTTGCAAGAAGCGCGGGTCGTTCTCAAGACGATAGTCGAACCACTCCTCTTCCGACTCGAAGCCGATGAGCACCCCTGCGGGCCTTCCGTGACGAGTAATGACGATCTCTTGCCGTTCTGCTTCTCGAAGGAAGCGAGAAAGGTCGTCTTTGACCTCGGAGACGGGAACGTGCCTTATTCGAGTTCTCCGAATTGCGCGAGCCATGATCCTGCCTCCGATTTTGGAACGAGTGCTAAGATTTGCACTGTCGATCCGTTGATGTCGTAAAACACTCTTATTTCGCCGACTCGAAGCCGGTACTGCGGACGGGCGGCGCCCCGAAGTCTTTTTATCCTGCTCCGGTTGAGCTTGGCCGGTTCATGGCGCGGATGCGCTTCGAGTGCGTCCCACACTTCGGCTCGCGCGCCGGCTCTGAGTCTCTTTGCGTCCTCGAGCGCCTCGGGAGCCAAGACGATCGCGAAGCGCATTCTGGCCAGATTATAGCCAGAATGTTCGAGTCCGTCAATCGAAGCGCAAGCTGTGCGGCCGGCGCGGTCGGGTCCGGGCGAGCTACAGCGTGTCGAGCGCGTGGTTGAGGTCGAGGAAGTTGATGCGCGGCTCGCCGAGGATGGCGAAGGTCCGGCCGATCGCGTGCGCGCGGACGAGCGCGATGACGGTCGCTTCCGAGAGTCCGCGGGTGCGTGCTACTCGCGGCACCTGGAAAAGTGCAGCCGCGAGGGAGATGTTGGGGTCGATGCCGCTTGCGCTTGAGGTCACCAGGTCAGCCGGTATTGCGGCTCCGGGATTCTCTTTGTGGAGCGCCGCAGTTGCGGCGGCAATCTGGGCGATCAGTTTTTTCGAGGTCGGGCCGAGGTTCGTGCCGCCGGTTTGGGTGGGATCGTCGCCTTTGCCGGCGGCCGAGGGGCGGCCGAAGAAGTAGCGCGGTGAGGCGAACCTCTGGCCGACGATTTCGGAACCGAGCGTGCGACCATCGCGTACGATCAGCGAGCCGCCGGCCTGATGAGCGAAGAAGGTGGCCGAGACGGCCCACACGGCGAGCGGGTAGATTCCGGCGAAGAGCACGAGCGTGGCGAGCGTGACGAGCACGGCCGGAACCAGCGCGCCGAGGGTGCTACGAGCGGTCTGCATCACGAGCCTCCGAGGTGAAACGCGGCGAGCGCGAGATCGATCACTTTGATCCCGACGAACGGCGCGACGATCCCGCCCAGGCCGTAGACCAGCACGTTCTCGCGCAAGACGGCGGCGGCGCCGCGCGGCCGGTAGGCGATGCCGCGCAGTGCGAGCGGGATCAGCACGACGATGATCAGCGCGTTGAAGATCACGGCCGAAAGGATCGCGCTTTGCGGAGTTGCCAGACGCATCACGTTGAGCGCGGCGATCGCGGGATAGGCGCCGCTGAACATCGCGGGCAGAATCGCGAAGTACTTGGCGACGTCGTTTGCGATCGAGAAGGTCGTCAGCGCCCCGCGGGTCATCAGCAGT
>JBOHTX010000314.1:0-2203 GCA_050733855.1 Vulcanimicrobiaceae bacterium | reverse complement strand
GTGCGGCTGCAGCAGCTCGGCAAGGCGGCGACCGACTAAGATCGCGACCGCGGCGGTCCCAATCCACGCTGCCAAGAACGCCGCGCCGATCGCGATTGGAATCACCGGGATCCCGATCACGCTCAGCAGGAGCAGAATCGAAACCGGCAGGACCGCGAGCAACGTGGCGAAGCCCGCGCCGGCCGAGAGCACCGGATGGCGTTCGACGCGGTCGAGCGCGACCCGCACGCGCACGGGGAAGAGCAGGAACGCGAACAGGATCACGACGTCCCAGCCCAGCTTGACGAACAGCTTGCGATTTTCCGCGTACGGATTCGGGAACCCGGATTGCGGCGCGAACCACGGCGGCAGGAAGCGATCGGCCAGTCCGCTGCCCGCGAACCCGCGAGCGCCGAAAGCATCGGTCAGCCGGCCGTCGACTTCGCAGCCGTTTTCCGCCTCGAACGACCCGAAGAACGTGCGCACGTCGCCGCGAATGACACCGCCCGGTTCGCAGACGACCGAACCGAAGGCGATATCCAGGTCGCCGTCGACCACCTCGCCCGGCGCGATCGTCGAGCTGCTGAACCAGACGGTCTGGTCGCCGGATTCGCTCGCAAAGGCCGGAGACGCGGCCAGCAGCAGCACGATCGCGAGCGCGCCGAGCGCGCGTCCGAAAGCTTTCATCGCTCGATCTCCGTTGCGCGCAGACGGCTGCGCGCGACCAGGGTCGCGGCGATCGCGGCCGCGATCGCGAGGTCGGCGGCCAGGAAGACGCCGAGTGCCAGCGAGACCTCGCCCGTGCTCCGCCCGAAGATACGCTCGCTCATCGCGGCCAGCGTCGCGACGAGCCCGCTCGCGCCCCCGAGGGCGCCGTGGGTCCAAGCGAAGAGCGCCTGTGCCGGCAGCCCGCGCAGTGCCAGATACCCGGCGATTGCCGCCCAACCGAAGGCCACGTAGGCGGCGAGCACCGCTGCCAGCGGGAGCCGGCGGCGATGCGGGACCGGGAGCGCGCCGATCTCGGCCATCACCCGAAAGCGAAAATTCGGCGCGGGCTCGAGCGTGCGCGGCGTCAGCAAGAGGGCGTCGATCGAGCGAAACTCGTCGTACAGCTCGCGGCAATCCGAACAGTCCGCGAGGTGCCGCGCGACCTGCGCGCGTTCGCGCGGCGCGAGCAGGCCGTCGACGTATTGATCGAGGTGCGCCTTACACGACGAACAGCGCATGCGGCACCTCCTGCGACGGATGTTCGGCGGCGAGGCGTTCCAACGCGGCGCGTTCGCGGGCGCGCATCCGCTCGGCGAGAGCCAGCTTGCCGCGATGGATCAGGGTCTTGACGTTGCCGAGCGAGAGGCCCATCGTTTGCGCGATCGTTTGGTAGTCCATGTTGTCGTAGTAGCGCAGCGCCAGGATCGTGCGCGTCCGCTCCGGCAGCTCGGCGAGCGCTGCGCGGACGTCGCTCTCGGCTTCGGCGCGCAAGATGCCGCCGACCGGGTCGGCCTCGCGCGAAGGATCGGGTAGCTCGGCTTCGAGCGAGCGTTCGTCGCCGAGTCCGGCGGTCGCCGGGCGCCGCAGCATCTTGCCGAGATGCGTGCGCACGACGTTGCGCGCGATGTGGTAGACCCAGGTCGAGAATTTTCCCAGGTGCGGATTGAACGAGCCCAGGTGCACGTAGGCTCTCACGAACGTTTCCTGGGAGAGGTCGGCGACGTCGGCCGGGCTGCGAATCGAGGCCCCGATGAAGTTGCCGATCCCGCGCTTGTAGCGCTCGACGAGCGAGGCGAAACGGTCCCGGTCCCCGCCGAGGACCAGACGGACGAGATCTTCATCGGCAAGTTCGGCGTCGGCCATCCTTAACAACGGGGCGGCGTGCCCCCCGTTCGCCCCGGGCCGCCACTCGGCGGCCCATTTGGCGGACGGATCGTCGCCGCTCGCGTTCGAGTTTCTCGAAGACTCTACTCGGGGCCCGGCCGGAAGTTGCGCGCGGTTTCCCTAACTTGCGAAAGGTGAAACTGCCGGTCGATCAGGGGGGCGTCGCCGAGGCGCGAGCGCTCGCCGAGCGGATCGTGGCGCCGGTCCTCGGCTACATCGAAAGCCACGGCACGGTCGCGATCGAGCGTGCTGTGCTGCGCTTGCTTGGGGCCGACGGGGTCGGCCGCGACGAGATCCCGGTCCCCAATCTGGCGCTCGGGGCCTTCGGGCCCGAGGCGCTGCGGCGCGGGAT
>JBOHTX010000313.1:0-2204 GCA_050733855.1 Vulcanimicrobiaceae bacterium | reverse complement strand
TCGTAGTACATGCGGCACGATAGCGCGACGTGGGTGGCGCTGGGCTCAACGTCCCGCCCGTTGACGCGAACGGTCGGCGACCCTGGAAAGCGCAACCGCGCAACCGTCTGCATATCGCGGACGATCGTGTGGGATACCTTCGCGCGGACGCGCCCTTCGGTAAGGATTGCACGAACTTCGCGCAACGTCGCTGCGGCATTCGGGCATCCTGGAATGGTAAGTACTTCCACGTCGATCATGCGGTCTCGAAGATCGGGCAGCGGCGCTCTTTGCGCCCAAGCGCCGCGTCGCAACGCGCCCGGTAATCGGCCAGCTCACCACGGAAGCGCTCGATCTCGGCCACCCTTCGGTCGAGTTCTTCGATCTTGCGTTCGATGATCTCGCGAACGCGGTTGCAGTCGGCACCGCTTGGGCTCTGTGCAAACAGCGCGCGTGCGTCGGCGAGCGACAACCCGATCGCTCGCGCATGGCGAATCAGCCGCAGCTGGTCGAGCGCGCGACCATCATACAACCGGAATCCCCCGGCGGAACGTTTCGGGTGCTGCAGCAATCGTAGCCGCTCGTAGTAGCGTAATGTGTCCGGAGTGAGCCCGCTTTCGCGCGCGGCTCTTCCGATAGTCAATAAGGCCGGCATTCACTTCTCCTTGCCCCGGTGAAGCCATTTTACACCTTGGAGCCCACTCCAGAGTCAATCCCCTCGGGCAATGCGCAAGATTTGCCCTCGGAAGAGCCCGCCTGCTTGTACATCGAGACGCGATTGGACCGGGCGGGTAGTTCTCCCAGGCGAGATGAGCCGGTGTCGTTCTTGGCGAGGCCACGATATCGTACTTTCGTGGAGCCGAAGATCCGCCGCTTGCTGCAGGCTTAGTGTCCGCCCAAAAGGCCCCCGGGAACGTCGAAAAGGCTCCGCGAGGACGGAAAAGGACCAAAACTGATGCTCAACAGGCTCGATCCTGGCAAAAAGCCGCCGTCTTGCTCTCGTACATCAGAGCATCCTTAGAACCGGTCGGCAGGATCCTCGACAATGGCTTCCGAGGCCGGAGGCGTCAGGACGGGCATCGAGCGGCGAAACAAGCCGAGGTCAGGGAAGGGCCGCGCCATTGCGCGCGCGGGAGCGACGAGGCGAGCGACGTCGCGGCCACGATCCGTAATGACGTTCTCGCGCCCCTTCAAGACCTGCGGCTGAGCGCAGCGTCCGACGCGCTCGCCGCGCGTAGGCGTTGGCCCGCGTCGCCGGCGAAGCAGGGGCGATGCCGCCCGACGACCGGCGTTTGGTGTACTCGACCGACGGTTCGCTGCCGCTGCCGAAGCTGCAGCGCGCACCTCGCGCGGCGGCCAAGCGGGTCGCGCACCCCGAGGACGGGGTCGTGCGGGTCGCTTTCGAGCGGCGGCGCGGCGGCGCCGTCACCATCGTCCACGGATTGCGCGAAGGCGAACTCGTCGCGGTCGCAGCCGAACTCAAGCGCCGCTGCGGGACGGGCGGCAGCGTGAAGGACGGACTCGTCGTGCTGCAAGGGGATCGCCGCGAAGCCGCCCTCGCGTACTTCGCCGCACTCGGGCGGCGCGCGAAGCGGATGGGCGGGTAGCGCGAACGTCGCGCGCGCGTCCGACGTTCTTCGGGTACGATGCTCGCGCTCGTGTTCGCCCTCTCACCGCTCTTTACGGCGCCCGGCCCGCCGCCTCACGCGCTCGCCACGCCGGTAGTGACCGTAAGCGCGGCGCCGACCGGCCCCGCCGGCGCGTCGCAAGCAACGCCCGCCGCAGCGCTCCCGCCGGATGCGGCCGTGATCCGCAATTCGGGCTCGACCAACATCGCGGGCTACACGGTCGTGCTGCGGCCGAACGGTGAGGCAACGGTCACGGTCGGCGGGGTCGAGCGGAGCGCCAGGGTCGCGATGCCGCAGACTCGCTGGCTCTTCCACCTCTTGCGGACCAACGGGCCGCTCGAGGCGATGAGCTACCGGGCCTGCATGAAGTCGGCCTCGTTCGGCAGCGCGAGCTGGGTCGAGTGGCGCGGCGGGCGCAGCCCCGACTTCTCCTGCGGCGGCGGGCCCGAATTGCGGGAACTCGGGCGGACCGCCGGGGTGATCGTTTCGCAGCTCGGGATCGCGCCGGGCCCGCGCATCCACCTGCGTCTCTAGCAGGTCGCCTGGCCCGCGAGGCGCCTTCCCTCATCCGAGCGCGACCTCTGCCGATAGCAAAAG
>JBOHTX010000312.1:0-2209 GCA_050733855.1 Vulcanimicrobiaceae bacterium | reverse complement strand
ACAGCGCGAGCGGCAAACTCAGCCGCAAGGATTTCGGCTTGGTTTGGAATCAGGCGCTCGAAGCCGGCGGCGTGATGGTGGGCGATGAGGTCGAGCTACACGTCACGGTCGAAGCGACCCGCCCCGCGTAGGAACCCGCCGGTTAGTCGAGGCGACCGAGGAGCGCGCGGGCGATCAGCATCTGCTGAATCTCGCTCGTGCCCTCGTAGATTTCGGTGATCTTGGCGTCGCGATAGTAGCGCTCGACCGGGAATTCGGTCGTGTAGCCGTAGCCGCCGTGAATTTGGACCGCTTCGGCCGCGTGCTTCCGCGCTGCGGTCGAAGCAAACAGCTTCGCTTGGCTCGCGGCGAGCGTCGAGGGCGTTCCGCGATCGGCGATTGCGGCGGCCCGCCAGACGAGCAGACGGGCCGCCTCGAGATCGGTCGCCATCTGCGCGATCTTGAACGACACCGCTTCGAAGGCCGCGATCGGCCGGCCGAAGGCTTCGCGCTCGCCTGCGAAACGGATCGAGGCGTCGAGGCAGGCCGCCAAGATGCCGCAGGCTTGCGCCGCGATCCCCAGGCGCCCGCTGCCGAGCGCAGAGAGCGCCGCCCCGAGCCCCGAGCCCTCGACGCCGAGCAGGGCGCTTGCCGGAACGCGCGCATCGTCGAAGGCGAGATCGCAGGTGTCGCTCGTGCGGATACCGAGTTTCTCGGTCTTCTTCTCGACGACGATCCCGGGCCGATCGAGTTCCACGATAAAGGCGGAAATGCCACGCGCGCGCGCTCTCTCGGTGCGAAACATCGCCATTGCGAGCGCGCCGGCGCTGCCGTTGGTGCACCACTGCTTGCGCCCGCGCAGCACGTACTCGTCGCCCTCGCGGCGGGCGGTGCTGACGATCGCGGCCGCATCGGAACCGGCCCCGGGTTCGGTCAGCGCAAAGGCCGCGAGCGCGTTCTCGCTCGCGAGCCGCGGCAGGAACTGCGCGCGCTGCGCTTCGTTGCCCAGCCGCGCGATCGCGGAGCAGATCATCGCGTGCACCGAGAGCGTCACCGCCGTTCCGGCATCGACTCGCGCCAGCTCCTCGATCGCGAGCGCGTACGAGACGAGATCGGCCCCGGCGCCGCCGTATTCTTCGGGGATCAAGATGCCGAGCAAGCCGGCCGCGCACATCGTCGCGTAAAGCTCGCGCGGAAAGTGGTGGTCGCGATCCCAGCGCGCAATGTGCGGCGCGATCTCGCGCTCGGCGAAGGCGCGCGCCAGGTCGCCGATCGCCCGCTGCTCGGCGGTCGGTGCGAAGGCCGTTGGCGGGCTGAAGTCGAGCGCGCTCACGCGGGCGCCGCGCCGACGCCGTGCCTCGCGCGGTCGCCGCGATAGTCGTAGAAACCCTGCCCGGACTTGCGGCCGAGGCGGCCGGCTTCCACGTACTCGATCAGCAGCGGGCACGGCCGGTACTTCGGATCGCCAAAGCCGTCGTGCAGGACGCGCAAGATCGCGAGCAGCGTATCGAGCCCGATGAAGTCGGCAAGTTCGAGCGGTCCCATCGGGTGGTTCATGCCGAGCTTCATCACGGTATCGATCGCCTCGGCCGAGCCGACGCCTTCGTAGAGCGCGAAGATCGCTTCGTTGAGCATCGGACAGAGCACCCGGTTGGAGACGAAGCCGGGAAAGTTGTGCACCTCGACCGGTGTCTTGCCGTGCGCGATTGCGAGCGCGCGGATCTCGTCGAAGGTCGCTTGCGAGGTCGCGAGCCCGCGCACGATCTCGACCAGCTTCATCACTGGGACCGGATTGAAGTAGTGCATCCCGATCACGCGCTCGGGTCGCGCCGTTGCCGCCGCCAGGCGGGTGATCGAAATCGAGGACGTGTTGCTCGCGAGAATTGCCGTGGGCGGTGTCGCAGCATCGAGTTTGCGAAAGAGGTCGAGTTTCAGTGCGGGGTCTTCGCTCGCCGCCTCGATCGCGACCGAGACCTCGACCGGAGCGAGTGCAGCCAGCGGCTCGATCCGCGCGAGTGCGGCCTCGCGCTGTTCGGCGCTCAGCTTCCCGCGTTCGACCGCACGCGCGAGTTGGGCGCCGATCAACTCGCGGCCGCGCTCGGCGAGCGCCGCATCGCGGTCGGCGAGCAGCACCCGATCGCCCGCGAGCGCGGCGACCTGCGCGATCCCGCGCCCCATCGCTCCGGCCCCGACGACCAGAATCCGGCGCTCCGAGGACACGGTGTTTAGC
>JBOHTX010000311.1:0-2236 GCA_050733855.1 Vulcanimicrobiaceae bacterium | reverse complement strand
TCGAGAGGGGTCTCCCGAAGATGTCCAGCTGGAGCCGCGGCACCGCCGAGAGACGGCATCGAGGCTGACCCGGTGCAAAAGCGCGGCCCCTCGCGTCCGAGACGCCGGCTGCGAATCTCGAGGGGGTTACGCCGCAGCGGTGGCGCCGACCGTGATCGTCGCGTCGAGCGCGCTCGCGAGGTCCGCCACCAAGTCCTCGGGCTCTTCGAGGCCGACGGAGAGACGGATCAGGTCGTCCGTGATGCCGAGTTCGAGCTTGCGCTCGGGCGGGACGGTCTTGTGGGTCATCGCGGCGGGGATGCAGAGCAGCGATTCGACGCCGCCGAGCGAGACCGCGAGGTTGAAGAGTCGCGTCCGGGTCGCGAACTCGGCGGCACGCTCGGGGCCGCCGCGTACGCGGAACGAGACGATCCCGCCGAAGCCTGACTGCTGTCGCTTCGCCAGCGCGTGATCCGGGTGCGAGGGCAAGCCCGGATAGAACACGGCGGCGATATCCTCGCGCGCTTCGAGCATGCGTGCGACCGCGAACGCGTTCTCTTCGTGTCGCCGCATCCGCAGCGCGAGCGTCTTGGCGCCACGCAACGCGAGGTATGCGTCCTGCGGACCGGGGATCGCGCCGACCGCATTCTGGTGGTAGGCGATCGTCTCGAACAGCTCGGGGTCGTTGACGATCGCGACCCCGCCGACCACGTCGCTGTGGCCGTTGACGTACTTCGTCGTCGAATGCACGACGATATCGGCGCCGAGCTCGAGCGGCCGCTGGAAGTACGGCGAAAGAAACGTGTTGTCGACCGCGAGCAGCAGCCCGGGCCGCTTCAGCGTCGCGAGCGCGCGCAGGTCGGCGACGCGCAAGAGCGGGTTGGTCGGCGTCTCGATCCACAGCATCTTTGTGTTCGGACGCAGCGCCGCGCGAACCGCCGCGAGATCGGTCGTATCGACGAAACCGACCTCGATCCCCCAGCGGGTCAGGATATCGACGAAGAGCCGGTACGTTCCGCCGTAACAGTCGCTGGTCGCCAGCAGATGATCGCCGCAGCGCAGCGGCGCGCAGGCGCCCGCGATCGCGGCCATTCCGGAAGCGAAGGCCGCGCCGAAGCGGCCGCCTTCGAGTTCGGCGAGCTGGCGCTCGAGCGCCAGACGCGTCGGGTTCCCCGTCCGCGAATAGTCGAAGCCGTGGTGGACTTCGATCCCGTCTTGGGTGAAGGTCGCGGTCTGGTAGATCGGCACGATCGTCGATCCCGTCGAGGTACAGGGATCCTGGCCGGCGCGGATCGCGCGGGTCGCGAAGCCGTCGCCGGAACGCAGGCGTGTACTTGTCTCGGGGAGGGAGTGGCCGGTTGTCTGACTCGGCATGAGTTGCACTCTCCTGGTGGCTGAAGTTATGAAGGGTGGTCGTATGAAAAACCCCCGCCGCTTCGGCGAGGGCTTCCGTTCGGTGCGGGCCCTAGCCCGTCAGACCAACGAAAAGCGCCGCCTGCCGCCGCTGCGGAAGCCGCTCATTCGCATCGAGATCGCGGCGTAGACGACGTTCATTACCGAAAAGATAGCACGGGACGGCGTGGAGCGTCAAGCAACGTTCGGCGACCACGGACTTTCGTCAGGCAAAAAGACGCCTGCTCATGTCGCCTCACAGCATGATCAGGCCGAGGCGGATGCCGCGGGTCACGGCTTCGGTGCGGCTCGCGACGCCGAGCTTTGCGAAGATCGCGCCGACGTGGTACTTCACGGTGTGCTCGGAGATCCCGAGGCGCCCTGCGATCGTCTTGTTCGGCGTCCCGTCCGCGAGCGCGGCGAGCACCTCGATCTCGCGCGGCGTCAGGCGCTCGATGCCCTCGCGCGCGCCGTCGTCCGCGAGCGCGCGCGGCTGCGTCACGACCAGACCCGCTGCGACCGCGACGAGCGCCGCCACGATCTCTTCCGCACTTGCGTCCTCGGCGAGCAACGCAAACGCGTGCGCGCCCGTGCCGCCGGTATCGGTGCTGCGCAGATGCCCCGCGTGCGGAGCGCGAAGATCCCACGCGCGACCGAGGTCGCGGACGAGCGCAACGGTCGGAATCTCGTCGAGTGCGTCGCCGTCGCCGCCGGCAAGCGACCCGCCGCCCTCCGCCAGCACGACCTCGGGTTCGAGCGACGCGAGCGCGCGTTCGAGTTCGCCCGGCGTAATTTCGCCGGCGAGTTCCAAGCGCGCATCGCCGCGCACGATCGCCGACAGCCGCGCGCGCTGCGAGGCCGCGGC
>JBOHTX010000310.1:0-2263 GCA_050733855.1 Vulcanimicrobiaceae bacterium | reverse complement strand
GCCAGCACGTCCGAGTAGAACGCGAGCGAATACGCGCTCGCGGGTTTCGAAGAATCGCCGAAGCCCGGCAGATCGAAGGCGAGGATGCGATGCGTCGCGGCCAGGCAGCGCGCGAGCCGATCCCACGAGCCTTGCGTCCAAAGCCCGAGTCCGTGGACGAGGACGACGGTGGGCGCGTCCGGCTCGCGACGTCCCGCCGCAAAGGTGGCGAGCTGGAGCGAAGGGTCGATTCGCATCCGGGCCGGCCGCCAGAACTCCGGCCACGGCGCCACGGCGGCCGGCTCGTTCACCTGACGATTCACGCAGGATGCGGCGGCGATGTCAAGCTGCGGCCGGGACCGGGCGGTCGCGGGCTGCGCACGTAGAAGCCCTCCGGGTGCGCAATCTGTTCGCCGCCGTGGCCGCCCTCGTCGCGCTCCTGGCGATCGTGTTCTCGGTCCGCTCGTATTTGACGGCGACCGCTCCCTTGACGATCCCCGGCTCCGGTGGCCCCGCCACGTTGACGGGCGCGCCGGCCGAGAGCTTTGCGGTGGAACGGCTCGGCGGCGGAAGCGAGGGCATCGCCGACTATCGCGGCCGAGTCGTGCTCGTCAATCTGTGGGCCTCGTGGTGCAGTCCCTGCCGCGAAGAGACCCCGGCGCTCGAGAAGCTCTATCGGGCCGAGCGCGGGCGAGGCCTCGTGGTGCTCGGGATCGACCAGGGCGAGTCGGCGAGCGCCGCCGCAAAATTCGTCGCGGAGATGCACTTGACGTATCCGATCCTGCTCGACGAAGACCAGCACTACGGGCGTGCCTACGAAGCGCTCGGGTTGCCGACGACGCTCGTGGTCGACCGCGCCGGACGGATCGTCTTCGGCCACGACGGACAGTTGACGCTCGCCCAGATGCGTGCGGCCGTCGACCCCGCGCTACGCGCCGAGTGAACGCGCGCGCGATTTCGCTCGTTGCGGCGGTCTTCGTCGTGGTCCTGGTCGGCGCCCAGCTCGTGGTCCCGAGCTGGCAGGGCTTTCACAGCTGGCGCTACGCGGCGGCTCTGGCGGTCGCCACGGCGCCGCTCCTCGCCTACCTGCGCGAGGCGCGGCGGGGCGCCGACGGGGAAGTCGGCCGGCGGCTCATGGTCGCCGTGCTCGGAGTGCTCGCGATCGCGGTCGCGGGCTTGGGCTCGGGCCTGCTCGGGCCCGATTCGGAAACGGTCGTCCGGGCTCCGGGGACCGTGGCGCCGCTCCCGGCGCTGCGGGCTGCCGCTTTCTTTCCGCCGGCCGGACCGGCAGAGATCGCTTCGGGGGGCGCGGTCCTGTTGCGCCGACCGGGGCAGGATACGCTCGAGCTGTCCGCGGGGCGCCGCGCCTTCGTCAGCGGGAGTGCCATCGAGGTCCGGACGCGGCCGGCGGTCGCCGTCGCGGCCTACGACGCGCGCGGAAATCACCTGACGATCACCAAACCGAGCGGCTCCTTTCTTTCGCCGGTCCTGCTCTTTCCGCAGCGGGTTGCGATCGCCGGGAAGGAACTGCCCGCCGACCTCTTCTCGACGCCGGCCCTCGGGCGCCAGGTCAAAGCGTTCTACTTTTCAGCCCTGGCGAGCAGCATGCTGCAACATCCCGGGCTCTCGCCCGCGCCCGCGGTCCTCTTCGCCGTCGACGGGCCCGCGGGGAACCTCCTTCCGGGCGCGATCGGGTTTGCGCAGAACGGCCGGCCGGTCACGCTCGGCGGGCTACGGCTCGAGGTGACGATCGGGAAGTATCCCGAGCTGGTCATCTCGGCGATTCCTTTCTTGCCGGCGCTCTGGCTCGGCGCGGCCCTGATCGTGGCCGGGCTCGCCTGGTCGCTCGTGCGCCCGAGCGAGGCTCCGGTCGCCGGTACGGGGCCCGCGAGCCGCCCGGCGCAAGCCGGCTCCCTGCGCCCCTAGCTCTGAAGCACCGCTGCGCAAGGGATTGCGCCGCGCGACGATAACCTGGAAAGTCAACGTATCTTCGAAGGAGCGCCGTGCCTAACGGAGCCACCTTTTGATCCGCGCCGTTCCCTCGCCCGGAGGGGCGGAACGGACCAAGCCTTTCGAGCCGGTCGTTCGCGAGCGGTTGGTCGAACATTTGGCGCGTGCGTGCGAAAACAAGGTGACGCTGGTCGTGGCGCCGGCCGGTTTCGGCAAGACGGTCGCGATCCGTCACTATCTCGCGCGCGGCGAGAAGAGCGTGCTGCACTTCGGCCTTCGCGGGGAGCACGGCGCCACCGCCGGTTTCGTGCGCGGGCTCGCCGAAGCGTTCGCG
>JBOHTX010000309.1:0-2264 GCA_050733855.1 Vulcanimicrobiaceae bacterium | reverse complement strand
GCGTTGCGCGGGCTGCGCACGCTCGCCTTGCGGATGGAACGCCACTCCCGCAATGCGGCAGTAGTCGCAGCGGCGCTCGCGGCACGTCCCGAAGTCGCGGCGGTCCACCATCCGTCGCGCCCCGACCACCCGCAACACGCCTTCGCGGCAGCGCACTATCCGGGCGGGACGGGCGGTATCGTCGCCTTCGATCTGCACGGCGGCGCCGACGCAGCGGCGCGCTTGCTGCGCGGCCTGCGAACGATTGCGATCGTGCACAGTCTCGGCGAGGTCGCGACCACGATCTCGTATCCCTCGCTCGCGTCGCATCGCATGCTGCCGCCGGAGGTCCGGGAGGGGCTCGGGGTCGGCGAGGGCACGCTGCGCATCTCGGTCGGGATCGAGGACGCGCGCGACATCGTCGCCGATCTGGAGTGCGCTTTCGCAGGGCTCGCCGAACCGGCGCGCGCATGAACCGCGGCGGAGGGACGCAGAACCGATGACATCGAGGACGTTTGCACTGGCCGCATTGGCCGCTGCGCTTGCCGGATGCGGTGCGCACGGTGGGAGCGCAGGCGGCGGAGCCGCGGGCGCGGGCGGGCCGGCGAGCAAGACGATCGGCGTCTCGATACAAAATCGCGAAGCGCAGTTCTACCAGGAAATGGAAGCCGGGATGCGCAGCGAAGCGAAAAAAGACGGCTACCGGCTCGAAGTGGTCGATGCCAATCGCGATAACTCCAAGCAACAGAGCCAGGTCGAAGATTTCATCGCCGAGGGGGTCGCCGCGATCGTGCTGACGCCCTACGATTCGCAGGCGATCGGCAGCGCGATCGCCGAGGCGAACCGCGCCAAGATTCCGGTCTTCACCGCCGACATCGCGAACCAGTCGAAGCAGGGCGTGGTGGTCACTCACGTCGCCAGCGACAACGTGCAGGGCGGCGCGCAAGCCGGGATGCTGATGTGCCACGCGCTCGGGGCAGCCGGCGGCAGCGTCGCGATCATCGACGAGCCCGAGGTCACGAGCGTGCAAGATCGGGTGCGCGGCTTCAAGGCGGCGCTCGCGGCGCATTGTCCGAAGGTGACCGTCGTCGCCGATATCGACGGCGGCGGCGAACGGACCAAAGCCAGTTCGGTGATGGAAGACCTGCTGCAGGCCCATCCGAACCTGCGAGGCGTCTTCGGGATCAACGACGATTCGGCGCTCGGGGCCGCGACCGCGGTCAACGGCGCCGGTAAGAAGGGGCGGGTCGCGGTGATCGGCTACGACGCGACCCCCGAAGCGCGAACGGCGATCGCCAACGGCTCGATGTACGGCGATGCGATCCAGCATCCGCGCGAGATCGGCGTCAAGACGATCGACGCGGTCCACGACTACTTCGCCGGCAAGACGCTCCCGAAGCGGATCGCGATCCCGGTCGGAACGTTCACCAAGGCCGACGCCGGAGCGCCGACGAGCTGAGCGGGAACGCGGAGGCGCCGCTGCTGCGGATGCGCGGGATCGAGAAATCGTTTCCCGGCGTGCGCGCGCTCGACGGCGTCGATCTCGAGGTGCGGGCCGGCGAAGTTCACGCGCTCGTCGGCGAGAACGGCGCCGGCAAATCGACCCTGATGAAGATTCTGGCCGGCGCGCTCCCGGCCGACGGCGGTTCGATCGAGATCGACGGCGCGCCGGTGCGGATCGCGGGCCCGCGCAGCGCGGAGTCGTTCGGGATCGGAATGATCTACCAGGAGTTTAACCTCGTTCCCGATCTCGGCGTCGTCGAAAACGTCGTGCTCGGGCACGAACCGCTCCGGCGCGGCCTGCTCGACGCGCGCGCGGCGCGCGCCCGGACGATCGCGGTCCTCGAGGAACTCGGGATCGCGCTGCCGCTCGACCGGCCTGCGCGGCGGCTCGCGGTCGCCGAGCAGCAACTCCTCGAGATCGCCAAGACCTTCGCGCGCAAGGCGCGGCTGATCGTGATGGACGAGCCGACCGCAGCCTTGAGCGAGCGCGAGACGGAGCGGCTATTCGGGTTGATCTCGCAGTTGCGCGCGCGCGGCGTCGCGTTCGTCTACATCTCGCACCGGCTCGAAGAGCTGCCGCGCATCGCCGACCGGATCACCGTGATTCGCGACGGCAAGACGGTCGCGACCGCGCCCGCCGGCGAACTCGATGCGCGCGAGGTCGTGCGGTTGATGGTAGGGCGCGCGCTCGATGCGCACTTTCCGGCACTGCCCGAGGTCGCGCCGGCGGCCCCGCTCGTGCTCGCGGTCCGCGAGCTCTCCTCGGGCGAACGCGTGCGCGA
>JBOHTX010000308.1:0-2273 GCA_050733855.1 Vulcanimicrobiaceae bacterium | reverse complement strand
CAACGAGCGCGCGCTGGGTCGGTGTCGTCTCGATGAAGACGCGCATCAGGTCGGGTTCACCGCGTACCTCCAGGTGTACGTGCGCGTTGATGAGCCCCGGAACGAGGCAGGCGACCTCGCGGACCGCTGCCCCGGCCGGAATCGGCTCTTCCGGGCCGGCAATCGTCACGACGCGCCCGTCCTCAATGACGGCGATGCCCCGTTCCCGGCGTCCACCGAGGCCGTCGTAAAGCGTGCCGAAGCGAATCGCGAGCGAAAGCATCTCAGCGCTCGAGCTTGCGCGGCGAGGACTCCTGCGCATCGAGCGCCAGGTAGACGCGGGAGGCCGGTGCGCGGCCGAGTGCGTGCAAGACGAAGCGCGAGGCGGCGCGCACGGCGGTCAGATCGACGCCGCTTTCGATTCCCATGCCGTCGAGCAAGTAGAGCAGGTCTTCGGTGGCGAGGTTGCCGCTCGCACCCGGCGCGTAGGGGCAGCCGCCGAGGCCCGCGCTCGAGGAATCGAAGATCGCGATCTGCATCTGCAGCGCCGCGAGCACGTTGGCGAGCGCCGTCCCGCGCGTGTCGTGGAAGTGCATCGCGAGCCGCTCGACCGGCAGTTCGGCTTGCAGCGCGGCGCAGACTTCGACCACCTGGTTCGGAGTCGCGACCCCGATCGTATCGCCGATCGAAAGCTCGTCGATCCCCAGGTCCGCCAGCGCGCTTGCGACCCGCACCACGCTTTCGACCGGGACGCGGCCTTCGTACGGACACCCGAAGGCCGTCGAGACGTAGCCGCGAATCCACATGCCGTCGGCGCGCGCTTCGCGCACGACGTCGGCGAAGACGCGCAGCGATTCCGCGATCGTCATCCCGATGTTGGCGTGCGCAAACGCTTCGCTTGCGGCGGTGAAGACGGCGATCGCGCGGACGCCGGCGGCGCGTGCGCGCTCGAGTCCTTTGCGATTGGGGACGAGCGCCAGGTAGGTCGTTCCGGGCCGCCGTTCGATCTGCGCAAACACCTCGTCGGCATCGCCGAGCTGCGGCATGCGGTCGGCGCGCACGAACGAACTCGCTTCGATCAGCGAGAGCCCGCTCGCCGAGAGCAGGTCGATGTAGCGCACCTTGTCCGCGGCCGAGAGCGGCGTCGCTTCGTTTTGGAGGCCGTCGCGCGGCCCAACTTCGCAGAGTTTGATGCGCTGCGGCAACGAGGAGAGCGAGAGCGCGCTCACGGCGAGGGTTCCTCCAGTTCGACCAGGGTCGCGCCGCCCGCGACGATGCTTCCGGGTGCAACCGCGACCCGCGCGACCCTGCCGCCGCCGTTGGCTTCGATGCGGTGTTCCATCTTCATCGCCTCGAGGACCGCGACGAGTTCGCCCGCTGCGAGCACGTCGCCCGCGCCGACGGCCAGCGCCACGATCTTGCCTGCCATCGGCGCGACGATCTCGCGCCCGCCCGCAGCGGCCGCACTCCCCGCGTCGCTGCGCGGCGCCGGCGGCCGAGCGAACCGGAGCCGCGCGAAACGGCCGTCGCGTTCGACCTCGATCTCCGTTCCGCGAATCTGCACGCGCCCGGCGAGCCGGCGGCCGTCCGCTGCGGCTTCGAGGTCGATGCTGAGGTGCCCGTCGGCCCCGAACCGGACCGCGAGCTGCTCGTCGAGCGCACCGCGCAGTTCGAGCGTCCCGTCGTCGCCGCCACTTCGCGAAACGACCAGCGCGCGTTCGGCGCCGGCGGCATCGAGCAGCCGCAGCGCAAGCCCGACGCCGCCGATCCGAAAGCCGTTCGGATCGAAAGCCAGGGCTGCGACCGCGAGCCGCAGATCGTCGTCGTCGCCGCGCGGCTGCGCGAGCGCCGGATGGTCGCCGAGATACGCCGTCGAGAGCCGGCCGGCCAAGAAATCCGGCTCGCGCGCAAGCGCGCGCAGGAGCCCCAGGTTGGTCGGGATCCCGTCGATCGTCGCGCGCTCGAGCGCCGCCGCCAGCCGCGCGCAGGCGAGTTCGCGCGTGGGCGCGTGCACGATCAGTTTCGCGAGCAGGCTATCGTAGAAGATCGGCACCTCGCTGCCCGCGCCGAAGCCGGAATCCAAGCGCATGCCGACGACCCGCGGAAATTCGAAGCGTGCGATGCGGCCGGCGGCCGGCGCGAAATCGCGCGCGGGATCTTCGGCCGCGATCCGGGCCTCGAGCGCCCAGCCGCGCGGCGCGAGCGTTCGCTGCGCGGCGGGAAGCGCCGCACCTTCGGCGATCGCGAGCTGGGCGCGTACCAGATCGACGTCGTAGACGACCTCGGTCACCGGA
>JBOHTX010000307.1:0-2311 GCA_050733855.1 Vulcanimicrobiaceae bacterium | reverse complement strand
GATGTTGTAAGCGCGGCCACCGAGGGCGACCCGCGCGCCGAGCGAGCCGGCGAGTTGGGCTGCACTCCGGGCGACGCCGCCGGCGCCGTGCCGCAGATACGTGGTCGCGCCGAAGCCGAGCGCGACCGCCAGGATCGCAAGCCCCGCCACGACGAGCAGTCGCTTGCGGTCGCCGCTGACATGCACGCCGGGTCGGATTGGGCGCGCGGGACGGCCGGCCCTACCTCGGCGGTGCGCAGCGCCGAAGCGAGCGAGTGATCCGGGCGCTCCCTCCCAGGCGTAGAGCACGTGGAGGGAATGCACTCATGCTCAAGCTGCTCGCGAGCGCGGCCTTCGGCGCGCTGCTGCTGTCGGTCTTACCCCTCGGCCTGCGCGCGGAGCCAACCGCCGCGCCGCTCCTACCTGCGGTCCTGACCGTCCACATCAGAAATTTCGCTTTCCATCCGAGCTCCGCGACGATCCATCGCGGCGACCGCGTCACCTTCGTCAACGACGACAGCGACGCGCACACCGTGACCGCGGCAGACCGCAGCTTCGATTCGGGCGGCCTCGATACGGGCGACCACTGGCAGCACGTCTTCGAGCGGAGCGGCACCTTCGCGTACTTCTGCGCCCTCCATCCCTACATGAAGGCGACGCTCGTCGTCGCACCCATAGGAGCAAACCCATGAAGCGAGCGGACTTTCTCGAACACGTCGCTTGGACCGGGAGCGGCATCGTCTGGACGCTCGGCGCGAGCGGCCTACTGACGGCGGGCGCCTCGGCTGCCGGCGAAGGTTTCTCGTTCGTTCAGATCAGCGATAGCCATGTCGGTTTCAGCCAGCCGGCGAACCCGGACGTGCTGGGAACGCTGAACGATGCGGTCGCCGCGATCAACGCCTTACCCCGCCAGCCGCAGTTCGTCGTGCACACCGGCGATCTCACGCATCTCTCCAAACCCGAACAGTTCGATATGGTGAAGCAGGCACTGGGCGCCTTGCGCGCGCCGCTGCTAACGATCCCGGGCGAACACGACGTGATCGGCTCGAGCAGCGCCTACTTCGCGGCCTTCGGCCGCAAGGACGCGCCCTCCGGTTGGTCTTCGTGGGAACAGAACGGCATCCACTTCTTGAATTTGGTTAACGTCTTCAACTTCGAGACGATCGGCAAGCTCGGCAGCGAGCAGATCGCCTTCGTCGAGCGCGATTTGGCCGGCCAGAGATCCTCGACGCCGATCGTCGTCTTCGGCCACGTGCCGCTCTACGCTCTCTATCCCGAGTGGGGCTGGACGACCGAAGACGGCTCGCAGGTGCTCGCGCTCTTGAAGCGCTTCGATGCGGTCACGGTGCTCAGCGGACACATCCACCAGATCATCTTGCACAGCGAAGGCAACATCCGCTTTGCGACCGCGGCCGCCACGGCCTATCCGCAGCCGGCGCCCGGGACCGCCGCCCACCCCGGGCCGCTCCAGGTCCCTGCGGGACAATTGTTGCACCGCATCGGCTATCGGACCGTCGAAGTTGCGGCAGGCGCAACTGCCGATCTTATCGATCACGATCTCGCCACCTCCGGGTGAAGGGAGGGGCCTCATCGAGCGCGAGGCCGACGCCGAACTTGGACGAGCATTTCTCGCCCGCCGTCCGGCTGCGCTCGGGGAGGCTTATCGCGTGCACGGAGCCGCACTCTTCTCGACCGCTCGAGCCGTCCTGGGCAACGACGACGACGCCGCCGATTGCGTGCACGACGTGCTGGTGCGCGTTTGGTACAAGCCCAATACCTATCGCCCGGAGCGCGCCCCGTTGCGCGCCTACTTGATCGTGTGCGTCCGCAACGAGGCGATCAGCCGGCGGCGAGCGCAGCAGCGCCACGCGCGGATCGAAGAGGGGCTTGCGCGCACGAGCGATGCGCCCTACGAATTCGAGATCGCCGATCACCTCGAAGCCGCGCGGCTGCGCGCCGGGCTCGCTTCGCTCCCGCAGGAGCAGCGCGTCGCAGTAGAGCTCGCGTATTTCGGGCAGCTCTCGCAATCCCAGATCGCGGCGCGCTTGGGGATTCCGCTCGGAACGGTCAAGGGCCGCATCTCGCTGGCACTGCGCAAACTGCAACTCGCGTTCGGCGAGCGCGAGCAGGTGACGCCGTGAGCCGCCATATCGAGGACGCGGCGGAACTCTACGCGCTCGGCGCGCTCGAGCCGGACGAGGCCGCGCAGGTCGAGGCCCACCTGGCGAGCGGCTGCGACGACTGCGCACGCCGGGTCGGGCGCGCCGAGCGGATGGTCGCGGAGATGGAAGCGGCGCACGTGCCGCAGGTCGCGCCGCCCCCGGAACTCGGG
>JBOHTX010000306.1:0-2313 GCA_050733855.1 Vulcanimicrobiaceae bacterium | reverse complement strand
CGCCTGGTATCGGCTCGGCGTCCTGCGTCAGGCGGCGGCGTACCGGGCGGCCGCCGCTTCGCCGGCGCGCATGCGCTGGGAACGCGGCTCGCTCGACGCCTACGCGCAGGCACTCGCCCTTGCGCCGACCGAGGGACTCTATCTCGTCGCCTACGGAAATCAGGCCCTCAACCTCGGCGAACTCGAGCTCGCGGCGAGCACCTTCGCACGGGCGCACGCGCTCGATCCGCTCGCACCGGACCCGCTCGTCGGCTTAGGCGAAAGTGCCCTCCGGCGAGGCGATCGTGCGGCTGCGCTGCGCGCGCTCGCGCAAGCGAACGCACTCGCGCCGGACGATCCGGCGGTGCGGCGTTTTCGCGAGGAGCTGGCGCGGAAGTCTTGAGGGTTGGTCTCGATCTGCGTGCGACGCTTGGTACCCCGACCGGCGCCGGTGAATACGCGAGCGGCCTGTATGCGAGCCTGCGAGGGATCGGAACCGAGGCCGTCGCGCTCGGTGTCGCGGGCTTCGATCTCTGGCGCTTCGACCGCCGCGTCGTTTGGGATCAGATCGGCCTGCCGCTTGCGGCGGCGCGGGCGAAGGTTTCGCTGTTGCACTGCACGTCGGGAACCGTCCCGCTCGTCGCCTCCGTTCCGATCGTCGCGACGGTGCACGACTTGGCCTGGTCGCGAGTCCAGGGCCACACGCCGCCCTACGCGCGCGCCTACTTCGGCACGCTCCAGGAGCGACTCGTGCGCCGCGCGCGCGCCGTGATCGTCGACTCGCAGTTCTCGCGCGGCGAGTTGCTGGCGCGCATTGCCGTCGATCCGGCGCGCGTCAGCGTCGTCTTTCCGGGCGTCGACGAAGCGTTCGGGAACCTCGTCCGCGCGCCGCAAGCGGAGCCGACGATCTTGGTCGTGGGGACGGTCGAGCCGCGCAAGAACCTGGAACTGGTGGTGCGCGTGCTGGCGCGCCTGCCGCGCGTGCGCGCGCTCGCCGTCGGGCCCGCGACGCCGTACCGCGAGCGCTGCCGTTCGCTCGCGCACGAGCTCGGCGTTGCCGAACGCCTCGACCTGCGCGGCTTCGTTGCGCGCACGGAGCTGCTCGCGCTCTACGCCCAGGCGACCCTGGCCGCCGTCCCTTCGCGCTACGAAGGCTTCGGGTACGCGGCGGCGCAAGCACTCTGCGCGGGAGTGCCGCTCGTCTGCGCGCGCGGAAGCGCGCTATCGGAGGTCGTCGGCGAGGCGGCGCCGCTCGTCGCCCTCGACGATCTCGACGGTTGGGCTGAGGCGGTCGCCGCGATCCTGCGCGACCGCGATGCGGCGCAACTGCGCGCGGAGTCGCTCCGCCGCTGGGCACGTGAGCGCTTCGCTTGGGAGGCGTGCGCGCGCGAGACGGCTGCGCTCTACGCCCGGGCACTCGCCTAGGGGCCTCCTCGAGCGCTCGAATTCTGCCCAAATGGTCGCGGGCGCGCGTGTCGAACGGCTACCCCGCGCAACCCGGGGAACCCAAGCGGAACGCCGGCCGCGCATCGTTCATCGGTACAGAGGGAGGCGTCGATGCGAAGGAAGATGGGGCTCACGACGATAGTTGGCGCCGTGGTCGGTGCGGGCATCGGGTATGGCCTCGGGAATGTCTACGCCGGATTCGTGTACGGCGTGCTGGCCGGTGTCGCGGTGGGAGCGTTCCTCGACCGACGGGTGATCGGCCTCCGAGGTAAAGGCGGCGGATGAGCCCCTGAGCTTCGAACGGGCGCTCTCGGCGTTGGGTCGAACCTCCCGCTCGCAACAAGGCAGAGCGCCTCGCCGGTACGGTACCAAAACGGTGTGATGGTGTCGGCGAACGTGCCCGGCTACGTGCCTTGGCTTGTGCTCCTGGGGCTCGAAGCGGTCGCTGTGTTCGTGTGGGTCGCCGTCGACCGCCGGCGGTCGGACGAGGCGGGCGCAGCGGCTCTGTGCTCGCGTTGCGCGCGGTTGCGCGAGCAAACCGAAGCGCTCGCTCGCGTCGCGGACGCCGCGGCTGTCGGGGCGTTGGCGTTTCTGGTCGCGCTGCCGTTCGTGGCGGCGGGTTATGAGGGCGGTTTCACGATCTCGCATGCGGTGCTGGCCACCTCGGCGGTCGCCGCCGCCTTGGCCGTGGCTGCCGAAGCCAACTTCCTCGCGCGCGCCGCCGCGAAGCGGCTTTGGCCGCACCTGCGGTGGAGGGCCCAGCCGTCGCGGATCGTCGGCGGCGGAGCGCGTTGGCTCGGCCTCCTCCTGGTGCTGTACATTTTCCAACCGCGCGACGCCGGAATCGCCGCGCTCCTCGGAGGCGTCGGCGAACGGCTGGTCGTCGCT
>JBOHTX010000305.1:0-2315 GCA_050733855.1 Vulcanimicrobiaceae bacterium | reverse complement strand
CTGCAGATCGAGCGCCGCTGCTACCGCCTCTTCGGGCCGCGCGAAGGCACAGCAAAACGCGTCGCCCAGCGTCTTGAAGACGTAGCCGCCGTGCGCCTCGACCGCGGCCCGCGTCAGCGCGTCGTGGCGCCGAAGGGCGACCTCCATCGCCGCCTGGTCGCGCTCCCAGCGCTGCGTGCTGCCCTCGATATCGGTGAACAGAAAGCTGACCGTCCCGGTAGGGCGCGGTGCCTGCTGGTCCCGCTCGAGCCCAATCGGCCGCACCTCGCAGGCTTTCGCCGGCAAAGCGCCGCCGCCCGCCCGGTGCCGCGAGCGCGATGGCGCGAGGCGCGCGTCGATTGACACGCGCCTGGCGTCGTGTGTATGATACACATGGTGAAGAGCGCCGGCGTCATCCGGGAATTGAAGGCCGCCGGATGGGTCTTAGATCGGGTTCGCGGTTCGCATCACGTCTTCGAACATCCCAAGCATTTGGGACTTGTCGTCGTGCCGCACCCGAAGAAGGATCTTGGCATCGGCTTGGTCGCCGCAATCCGTAAGCAAGCGGGCCTTTGAGGAGATGGACGTGCGCTACCCAATCGCGATCGAACCCGGCACGGAAACGACGGCATTCGGCGTCGTCGTTCCCGATCTGCCCGGTTGCTTTTCGGCCGGAGATACCCTAGACGAAGCGATCGCCGGTGCCGAGGAAGCCGCAGCGGCATGGGTCGATGCCGCCTTGGACGCGGGCCGGGCCATCCCCGCGCCGACGAGCCTGGAATCCCTCCGTCGCAAGCGCGATTTCGCCGGATGGACGTTCGGCGTCATCACGCTTGACCCCAGCTTGCTCGACGACACCACCGAGCGCGTGAATATCACCCTGCCTCGTCGCGTGCTCAAGCGCCTCGATGCGCTTGCGCGGGCCGCCGGCGAAAGCCGGTCCGGCTACATCGCGCACTTGACGCTGGAGAAGCCGCGCCGCGTGGCCTGAAACGAGACGGTGACCTTGGCGTCAGCGATACACGAACGGATCGCGCGGCGCGGGGACCCGATGCCAGGCGGCGACGTGCAGCGCGTAGCCGCTCGGGCCCTCGACGATCGTTCCGCTCGCGCGTGCCCAGCGGCCCGCGGCGATCGGAAGCGCGCATGCCTCCATGTCGAGCCATCACGATCCACGGGCGTTCCTCCATTGCGCGAAGCTCGCAAGGACTAGGAAGCGAGGCCGGTCTGCGCCGGCCGCCCTACCGACGCGCGAAGGGTCGCCTCTTCGCGCGCGCGGCTTGGGGTGTAGTCGCGCCCCTCGGCTTCGTAGCGCGCGAGTTCTTCGGGCGTCAGGCCGCCTGCGAGCAGCGCGCGCAGGCGGTCGCAGGTGACCGTCTCGGTGTACTCCCGCTCGAAACCGGCTTCGGCGAAGCGCTGCGAGGTGTGCCCGAGTAGGCGTGCGGCCCGTGCGAGGTCGCCTTCGAGCGCGACGGCGAGTGCCAGGTGCTCGATCGCGACCGCGCGCATCACCGAATCGGGGTCGTTCGTCTCGTAGAGCGCGATGCTCTTTTCGGCGCTCTCGCGGGCCGCAGCAAGATCGTCGACGGCGAGCAGATAGCCGGCGAGGTTCGCGAGCAGGCCTGCGCTCCGCAGGCGAGAGGTGCCGGTCGCTAACCCCTCGCGGGCGACTGCGATCGCACGCTCGGTATTGCCGCGTTGGTGTTCCGTTTCGGCGACGTTGCTCACGACCGACGAATTTCGCATCGGCGCGCCAAGCGCGCGGTGTTTCGCAATGATACGTTCGTACCCGCGAATACTCTCGTCGGCGTCACCTGCGGCCGACGCAAGCATGGCGCGGGAAGTCCAATGAACGACGTAAGATCGCGGGGAGAAATCCGGGCCGCCGAGCGCCTCCGCTTCGCGAAGGGGGGCCTCGGCTTCGGGGAAGCGGCGCGTTCGTCGCAATGCTACGGCGAGGCTGCAGAGCGCATCGGCGAGGGCACGAGCATCGCCGGAGCTCCGCGCGCATGCCACGCTGCGCTCGGCGTACTCGAAAGCGTCGAGCATGCGGCCCGAAGCTCCGGCTAGGTACGAAGCGATGTCATAAAGTTTCGCACGCATCGCTGTGCGGTCGCCCGGCAGCGCGTCGATGAAGTACGTCAGTTGAGCGTTCCATTCGGCGACAGAGCCGAAGTTTTGCAGGGCGCGTGCGCCGACGTACGCGACGACGGCCGCGCCGCGATCCAGGTCGCCCGAGTCGCGCGCCCAGGCGATCGCCGCTCGGACGTTGCCGATCTCGACGCCGAGCGCGTCATAGGCGTCCTCCCGCAAGGTCGTGTCGAATATCTCCCAGG
>JBOHTX010000304.1:0-2321 GCA_050733855.1 Vulcanimicrobiaceae bacterium | reverse complement strand
CGGGTTCGCCGGCTGCTGCGAATTCAACGGCGCTTGCGCCGAGCCGATAGCCGACGGCGAGCGCGATGCGCTCGAATCCGCTGAGCACGTCGAGCTTCGTGAGCACGATCCGGTCGAGTCCGTTGACGCGCACGGCGTAACGGCCCGCGACCGCATCGAACCAGCCGCAGCGCCGTGGCCGGCCGGTCACGGTTCCGAACTCGCCGCCGCGCGCGCGCAGGCGCTCCGCAAGTTCGCCTTCGAGTTCGCTTGGGAAGGGCCCGGCGCCGACCCGCGTTGCGTAGGCTTTCGCAACCCCGAGGACGCTTGCGATCGCATGCGGCCCGATCCCGAGGCCCGTGCAAGCGCCGCCCGCGATCGTATGGGAACTCGTGACGTACGGGTAGGTGCCGTATCCGATATCGAGCAGCGTCCCCTGCGCGCCTTCGATCAGGATCCGCTTGCCCGCCTCCAAGCGCTCGTGCAGATAGGCGACGCCATCGACGACGTGCGGCAAGACGTGCGGCGCAAGCGCCAGCGTCTGCGCGCTGAGGCTTGAAAACAGGGCGGCGTGCCCCCCGCTGCTCTCGTTGAGCGATCGATAGAAGGCGAGGTTTCGCGCGATTCGTTCGGCGAACGTCTGCGGATTTCGAAGATCGGCGAAGGTGAGGCCGATGCGGGCGGAGCGGTCGGCGTAGGCCGGCCCGATGCCGCGACCGGTCGTGCCGAGCGCCGCTTCGCCGCGCGCGCGCTCGTGCTCGCGATCGAGCGCTTCGTGGTAAGCGAAGACGATATGCGCGCGGTCGGAGATTTTGATCCGCTCGAGATCGATTCCGAGCGTTTTCAGCAGCGCGAGTTCGGCGACGAGCCCCGGGAGGTTGACGACGGTCCCGCCGCCGATGAAGAGCTCCGGGCGCGGATGCAGCGCGCCGCTCGGCACGATCCGCAGCGCCAACCGCCGCTCGCCGACGACCAGCGTGTGACCCGCGTTATCGCCGCCGCCGAAGCGCGCCACCACGTCGTACTCGGCGGCGAGCGCATCGATCACGCGTCCTTTGCCTTCGTCGCCCCACTGGATGCCGAGCACCAGGTCGGCGCCCGCCCGCCGCTCAGTCTCCGCCACGGAACTCGAGGTCGCTGGTATCGCCCATCGGGATTCGCCGCGTCCCTTCGATCTCGGTGATCACGTATTCCGAGAAGAGCGCGTTCGGCCAGCCGAAATCTTTGCGCGAGTAGTTCTTGGGGTCGTTCGGATCGAACGATTCGTGAAGCAGGTGATCGCCCGGATCGCTGGCGAGCAATTCGGCCAGCACCGTCCGGCGCTCCGTTTGCGAGGTTGCGGTAAAGCCTTCCATCAAGAGCGCGAGCGGCCAAACGTAGCCGTCGTTGGTGTGCGCGCTGCCGACGCCGCGCGCGACCTTTCCGGCGTAGTAGTACGGGTTGTCCTTCGAGAGGATGAAGCGGCGGGTATTGAGGTAGACGCGCGCCGTCGGCCGCGTGTAGCCGAGATAGGGCGCCGAGAGCAAGCTTGGGATGTTGGCGTCGTCCATCAGCACCTGATGGCCCAAGCCATCGACCTCGTAGGCGTAGATGTAGCCGTAATTCGGGGTGTACACTTCGCCGTATCGCTGGATCCCGTTTTGGACTTCGTCGCGGAGCGTGAGCGCCTGGTTCGATTTGATCAGATTGCGATAGGCGACGCGCTCGATCTCCTCGAGATCGCCGAGGGCGACCACCGCCATCATCTCCGAGGGGATCAGGTAGTTGTAGACGCAGGCATCGTCCGAGGGCCGAAAGCCGGTCCAGATCATGCCGGTATAGGCGACGGGATTCGGCCCGGGACGGCCGTCCGAACGGCGCAATGCCTTGTTCCTATACTTGGAGGCGTGCGCGTGGTCTTGCTCGCGCTCCATCGTCTCGAGGGCCGCGTCGAGGCCTTTGGAGAAGTCCGCGGTAAAGATCGACGCATCGCCCGTGACCTTCCAATAATCCCAGGCCAGAATGATCGGATAGCAGAGCGAATCGAGTTCGAACTTTTCTTCCCACACGCGATAGCGCAAGGTGAAAGCATTGGCATACGGATCGATCGCCAGATAGTTGCCTTCGCGTGCGACGATGCCGCGCAGGAGGCTTGCGACCTGCGGATCGTCCTTGGCGAAGTAGAGGTACGGCCGGACTTGCGCGCTCGCATCGCGCAGCCACTCGGCCGGAATGTCGCCGGTCTTCACGTAGGCCGTGCCGTCGGGGGCGACGACGGCTAGCGTTCCGGTATTCAAGAGCGCCGCCCGGAACATCGCAACCAGGTGCGGATCGGCGTTGTGGAAATCGGCCGCTGCGCGCTG
>JBOHTX010000303.1:0-2326 GCA_050733855.1 Vulcanimicrobiaceae bacterium | reverse complement strand
GGCCCGGACGGCGCGCGCCTTGGGCGCCCGGGTCGCATTCACCGACCCGGGGCCCCTCGGCGGCCTCTGCATCCTGCGCGGCTGCATGCCTTCAAAAACGGTGATCGCTTCGAGCGACCGCGCGCAGGCGGTCCGCGAAGCGGCCCGGCTCGGAATCGCAAGCTCGCCGCCGCGCGCCGACCTACCGTTCATTCACGCCCGCAAGCAGCGCATCATCGGCGGCTTCGCCGCGCATCGTGTGGACGAGTTGCAAACGTTCGACATCTTCCAGGGCGCCGCGCACTTCGAGTCGCCGCGGCGCTTGCGCGTCGGCGAGCAAGTGCTCGAAGCACCGGCGTTCGTCGTCGCGACCGGCAGCGTGACGGCGCCGGCGGTCCTGCCGGGACTCGCGCAGACCGGCTACCTCGATAGCGACGCCGTCCTGGAACTCGATGCGCTCCCGGAATCGGTGATCGTCCTCGGCGGCGGCTATGTCGCCTGCGAGCTCGGCCAGTACCTGCACCGTCTCGGCGCGCGCACGACGATGCTCATGCGGGCGCCGCACGTGCTTTCCGGCGAAGACGACGACGTCGGCGATGCGCTGACCGCGGCGCTGCGCGCCGACGGGCTCGACGTGCGGACCGGCATCCGGTTCGAGCGCGCCGAACGCGGCAAGGGCGGCAAGGCGGTCGTCTACGTGCGCAACGGCGCGCTGGAGCGGCTCGAAGCGGACGAACTCTTCTTCGCGCTCGGGCGCGTCCCGAACGTCGCCGGTCTCGCTCTGGAGGCAGCCGGCGTGCGCTATCACGCGATGACCGGGATCGAAGTCGGTCCCGACCTGCGCAGCTCGCAGCCGGCGATCTTCGCGGTCGGCGACGTAACCGGCGAGTTTCCACTCGTGCACGTCGCGATCTACCAAGGAGCGATCGCCGCGCGCAACGCGATCCTCGGGACGAGCGAACGCGCCGACTACACGCTGCAGCAATCGCATGCGGTTTTCACCGATCCGCAGGTGGCGATCGCCGGCGCGACCGAGAAGCAACTGGCGCGCGACGGAATCGACTACCGCGCGGCGAGCTATCCGTTTTCCGAGCACGGAAAAGCGATCGCGATCGACCGCACCGCGGGCTTCGTCAAGCTGCTGGCGTCGCCCGCCGACGGACGGATTCTCGGGGCCGCGGTGGTCGGCGCGGAAGGTTCCGATCTGATCCACGAAGCGATCGTCGCGATCAACTACCGCGCAACGGTCGGCGAGTTCGCAAAGATCCCGCACCTGCACCCGACGCTTGCCGAGATTTGGACCTACCCGGCCGAAGAACTCGCCGAGCGGCTCGGCGAGAGCGCGGCGCCGGCCGCGGCGGCGATGTGAAGCTCGCGATCGTTCAAACCAAACCGCGCAAGGGCGCCTTCGCGGAGAACCTGGCGGCGCTGGGCGAAGCCTTTGCACAACTTGCCGCCGAGGAGCGGCCCTACGAGCTCGTCGTCTTGCCCGAGGCGGCGTTGACCGGCTACTTCCTCGAAGGCGCGGTTTACGAATCGGCGCGCTCGGCCGAGAGCTTTGCGGGCGAACTCGCGGCGCTCTGGCGGACGCACGGCGAGGGCCCGCTGGATATGGTCTGCGGCTTCTACGAGAACGCCGGCGGCACGTACTACAACTCGGCGCTCTACCTGCGGATCGAAGCGCAGCGTCACGAGATCGTCCACCTGCACCGCAAGCTCTTCTTGCCGACCTACGGAGTCTTCGACGAGCAGCGCTTTCTTTCGCGCGGACGCCGGCTCGGCGTCTTCGCGACGCCCTTCGGGCGCGCTGCGCTGCTCATCTGCGAAGACGCCTGGCACGGCATCACGGCGACGCTCGCGGCGATCAAGGGAGCGCGCCTGCTGATCGTACCGAGCGCCTCACCCGGGCGCGGGCTCGGCCCGGGCGAGCAACTCGAAAGCGTGCGGAACTGGCGGCGCACGCTCGAGGGCTACGCGCTCGAACACGGCGTCTTCGTCATCTACGCGGGGCTCGCCGGCTTCGAAGGCGGCAAGGGGATGACCGGTTCTTCCTGCGCGATCGATCCGCAGGGCCGCGTGCTCGTCGAAGCACCGGCGCTCGGCGCCTGCATCGTGCGCGCAGACCTCGACCTCGCCGAGATCGAGATCGCGCGCGCGCGTCTGCCGCTGCTCGGCGACCTGCAGGCGGTCCTGCCAGACCTGTTGCTCGACCGCGAGCTGCTGCCGTATCTCGATCTGCACGCGGAGCGCGGCGCGTGAACGGACTGCTCGCCCCGCGCTTGCCGGTTTTTGCCGCGCCGCCGCCCGGCGCGCCCTCGCTCGAGATCGACGCGGCGCTCGCGAGCGC
>JBOHTX010000302.1:0-2329 GCA_050733855.1 Vulcanimicrobiaceae bacterium | reverse complement strand
CCGCTCGGCTTCGCGCTGCGCCGCCAGCTCGCCCGCGAGGGCAGCGCTCGCCGCTGCGGCGTCGCGGGCGCTTGAACCCGCGTTCGACTCGTACCGTACCTCGAGTTCGCCTTCGCTCTGCCCGAGCCAGGCGCGATGCACCGCGGCGACCCGCCCGGCCAGTTCCGCGACGAACTGCGAACGCGCGAAGCCGACCGTCCCGCCGGAGCCCGCAAGTTGTTCGTCGTAACTTGCGAGCAGCGCCGCCTCGGGACGCTCGGCCGTGCGCAAGAGGGTATTCTTTTGCGCTAACGCGCGGTTGTAGCGTACCAGCGCGGCGTAATAGCCGGGCTCGAGTTGCGACAACGCGAGGTTGAGCAACCCGCGCCGCAGCGCCGGCGGACCGCTCACGAGCGCGAGATCGCGCGCGGCAAAGCCAACGGCACGGACGGCACCGAGGTAGCGAGCGTGCCGGACCGGCGCGCCGTTGAGCGCATACCGCTTGCGCACGCCCGCGCCGCCGATGCACAGCTCGCACAGCACGCGGACCGGACCGGACCGCAGCGCGGCTTCGCCTGCCACCGTCGCGCGCTCGCACTCGTAGCGCACGAGTTCGCGTTCGCGTATCGTTCGAAACGAGCGTCCCGTTGCGAGCAGCCCGATCGCTTCGAGCAGATTGCTCTTGCCTTGCGCGTTCGGTCCCACGAACAGATTCAGTCCCGGAGCCGGTTCGAGCAGCAGCTCCGCATAGTTCCGGAGGTCGCAGAGTTCCAGGCGCAGCAAGCGCACGCCGCGCCTATTGGCGCAGCGGCATCAGCACGTAGAGTTGCTGCTCGCCCCGCTCGTCGGCGGGTCGCAAAACCGCAGGCGACAGCGGTCCAAGAAATTCAAGGGCAACGTGCGGCGCATCGATGTGCGAGAGAATCTCGATCAGATAGCGCGCATTGAAGGCGATCGTTAGCTCTTCGCCGCTCTGTTCGACCTCGAGCTCTTCGTAGGCGTTGCCGGTCCCCTCGGAGGCTGCGGTCAGAATCAATCGTCCGCCCTCCACGGCCAGTTTAACCATACTCGCGCGGTCGCCCGCCACGACCTCTGCCCGCCGCAGTCCCGAGATCAGGGTCGCGGTGTTGGCGACGATGCGGCGGTCGAAACTCTTTGGGATGACTTGCCCGTAGTTGGGATACTGCCCGTCGACCAGCCGCACCACCACGCTCGCGCGTTCGCCCGAGAACGCCAGTTGATTGGCTGCCGGCCCAAGCGCGGCGATCTCGATCGTCTCCTCGCTCCCGAGGTTACGTGCAGCCTCCGCCAGCGCCCGCGAGGGCACGATGTACGTCGCGCCGGCGTCCGCTTCGAGCCCACGTTCGAGCGCCGTCTCGAATTTCGCGAGCCGGTAGCCGTCGGTGGCCACCAGGCTCAGCCGCTGGCCCGCGATCTCGAAGAGCGTCCCCATCAGCACCGCGCCGCGCGCCTCTTCGCTCGAAGCCGCAAAGATGGTGGCGTTGGTCCCCTCGCGTAGCGCTTTCCCCGAAATCGCGACCGCGCTGCTGCGTTGACTGCTCGGCAGCGGCGGATACTCGTCGGCCGGCAGTGCGTGGAAATCGTAGTTCGAACGCTCCCAGCGCACGCTGGCGCGGGTCGGCGTCCCTGAGAGTTCGAGCACGCCCGCCGGCAAGTTTCCAAGATAGCCGCTGAAAAGTTTGGCCGGAACCGTGACGCTCCCGGCCTCGCCGACTTCCGCCGCCACCACCGCTTCGAGACTTAACTCGAGATCCGTCGCGCGCACCCGAATCTCCCCATCGGCCGCGCTCAGCAGCACGTTCGAGAGAATCGGCACCGTGGTGTGCGCATTGACGACTTTGCTCGCCGCCCCGACGGCCTGCGCGATCTCTTTCGTACTGCAGGTAATCTTCAACCGAGTGCTCCCAGCGGTTCCCCGCGACCGTGTCCTCTATATATATTGTAGTAGTAGTAGTAGTAAGCGGGTGTAATCTGCGAACAAACGCCCGGACCCTTGATGCGCGCCGCGCCGCGCAGCCGACTCGCGGTGGAAGCCGCGGTGAGCGACCCTCCGATACTCCACCGCCAACACCAAAGCAGACGTTTCCACGCCCCCTCCATCCACCCTGTGAGCCGCAGCCCGGATAGCGCGAACAACAGCCCGAACGCGAGCAAGAAAAGCCGCGACCACACGTCGAGCCATGGCGCAACCGGATCAGGAGCGGGGCGGCGCCACGTTTTCCGAGGGGCGTCTCAGCTCGCCGGCGGAGCTACGGATGGCGGGAGCCGGCGAGTGAGCGAGTAGCGTTCGCGCCGGAAGCGCGAACGTGGGCGTCCCCGAGGAAGAACG
>JBOHTX010000301.1:0-2330 GCA_050733855.1 Vulcanimicrobiaceae bacterium | reverse complement strand
CGCGAGTGGGTGCGCCGCAAAGAGGGGACGCGCGCGCTGCTCGTGACGCCGCGCGGTGCAAGCGCGCTCGGCGACCACTTCGGCATTACCTGGCGCGAGACTCCGCTCGCCGGCTAACCCGAGGGCGGCGCCACCTCGAACGAGGGGGGAGCGCCTACCGTGCAGCATCGTGCCCTGATGCAGCACGCGATCCGCCTCGCAAGCGCGCTCTGCTTGCTTGCGCTCGGCGGGACGTTTTTTTCCGCTGCCGCGGCGCCGCGCGACGAACTGCGTCTGGTCGTTGCCGCCGGGCCGCATAGCCTCGACCCGCTGCTGGGGACGACCGCGGAAGAAGGCGCGCTCGCCGGTCTCGCCTTCGATGACCTGCTGTTCGTCGAGCCCGATGGGCGGTTCGCGCCGGACCTGGCGCGCGAGGTGCCGAGCCTACGCAATGGCGATATCTCGCCGGACGGGCGGCGAATCGTCTTTCGCTTGCGAAAGGGCGTACGCTGGCAGGACGGGGTGCCGCTGACCAGCGCCGACGTCGCTTACACGATCCGCACGATCCTCGACCCGCACCTGGCGATCAGCGTCCGCAGCGGCTACGACGACATCGCCTCGCTGCAGACGCCCGACCGCTGGACGGTCGTCTTCACCCTCAAGCACGCGTACGCGCCGTTCGTGGCGACGGTCGGAACGCAGTATCCGATCGTCCCGCAGCACGTCCTCGCCAAAGCGGGAAACGTGATGCAAGCGCCGTTCAACGGGCAGCCACTCGGCTCGGGACCGTACGAGTTCGTTCGCTGGATTCGCGGCGACCGCATCGAGTACGTGGCCAATCCGCACTACTGGGGTGGCCCCCCGAAGATCCCGAAGGTCACGGTCCTCGAGATTCCCGACGTCACGACCATCGCACTCGAGCTGCGCAGCGGCGCGCTCGACTACGCGCCGCTGGAATCGAGCCAGTTCGCACAACTGCGGCACGATCCGAGCCTGGTCGCGCAGATCACGCCGAACAACGATTTCGTCGCCTACGCGCTCAACCTGCAACGGCCGGTTCTGCGCGACGTGCGGCTGCGGCGCGCCATCTCGATGGCGATCGACCGCGTGGCCCTGGTCCGCGACGTCACCTTCGGGACCGGCGAAGTCGCCTACGCCGACTTGCCCGCCTTCATGTGGACCCACGCCGTGCCGCGCAATCCGTACGGATACGACCCGGCCGCGGCGAACGCGCTGCTCGAGCGAGCCGGTTGGCGCCGCGGGACGGACGGGGTGCGCGAACGCGACGGGCACCGGCTCGCCCTGACCCTGATCGATTTCAGCGGTAGCGTCTCGGGCCACACGATCGACGTCGAGGTCCAGCAGATGCTGGCCGCGGTCGGCATCGCAACCGAACTGAAGTACTACGCGCCGTCGCTCTACTTCGGGCCGGCCGCCGACGGCGGCCCCTTGTACCTGGGCGAGTTCGATCTCGCGGCCTTTCAATTCGTCGCCGGCAACGATCCGTTGAACGACTTTCTCTACCGTTGCGCGAACGCCGCCCCGAACGGCTTCAACGCCGCGCGCTACTGCAGCCCGAAGATGGAAGCGCTGCAAGCGGCCTCGCTGCGCGAACTCGATCCGGTGAAGCGGCTCGCGCTCGTCGCGAAGATCGAGCAGCTTGCCGCGACGGACGTGCCGTACGTCTTCCTCTATCACACGCCCTGGCGCGTCGTCCATACGCCGTCGCTGCGCGATGCGGGGCCGACGCTCGGCAGCGAGTGGAACCAGGTCAACCGCTGGTCGTTCGCGCCGTGAGCGACGAGGGACGCGCGTACCCCGCGCAGCATCATGGGTCATTCAGCAAGGAGCGACGATGAGCGACGAGTTGGCGGCGATCACCCCGAAGAACAACGGCCCGTATTACATCCGCGGAAAAATCCGCATCGTGCTGCCGAGCGGCGCCGAGATCGAGACCGAAGATGAGACCTGGCTGTGCCGCTGCGGCCACTCGAAGGACAAGCCGTTCTGCGACGGCAGCCACCGCGAGGCGGGTTTCCGCGCGAGCGAAGAGGACGAGCATGCCCACCGAGGCTAGCGGCGGCTGGATCGCGGCCGGCCGCGCCGGGGCGCTCGCGGAGGGCGCCGTCCGTGGGGCGGAAGTGGGCGGCGAACCGATCGTGCTGACGCGAGTCGGCGGCGTGGTCCGCGCGCTCGGCGGCGTATGCTCGCATGCGTACGCGCTACTTTCCGACGGCGAAATCTACGAAGGTCGCCTGATCTGCCCGCTGCACGGCAGCGAGTTCGATCCCGAGACCGGCGCCGCACTCACGCTCCCCGCCACCGATCCGATCCCCGTCTACGACGTAAAA